>DASTTD010000110.1:0-8645 GCA_035760325.1 Gemmatimonadaceae bacterium | reverse complement strand
CGGCCGAACGTGTACGCGACGAGAGGCGCGGTTACGGCGGAGGCAGCTACCGACACGGCGAGCTCGCTGGCGATCCGAAGGCGCCACCCCTTGAGCGTCGGGCCAAAGTGCCGGCGGCTTGCCGCTCCCCCCGCGATCAATCCGCACATCCCAAGCACGCTCAGCTGGTAGCCGAGATCGAGTACCGTGCGTGGATCATAGAGCGGCGCAAATGCCCCGATCGCCAGCGCCGCCCAGGGAGACGTCGGCCGCTGCGCCATTCTCGACGCCATCGTCACGCCAAGCATCGTCGCGGATCTCAGCGCCGGCGCCGGCGCGCCGATGATCGCGACGTAAAGGCCGGTGCTCAGAAACGCCGCCAGGAGTGCCGCGCGCCGGGAAACTCGCGCGACCTGGAAGAGCAGCTCCATTGCGGAGGCAATTACCGCGACGTGCAAGCCCGAGATCGACAGCATGTGAACGAGCCCGGCGGCCGCGTATCGATCCCTCATCTCGCTCGGGATCCCGCGCTGATCCGCTATCAGAAGTGCCCGGGCCAGGCCAGCGTCTTCGCCAAAGACCCTGTCGATTCGCTTCGCCGCGGAGGAGCGAATCGACCCGAGCGCCCCGGCCGCGCTTTCCGCCCTACGCTTGTGAAACGGTTCGCGCGGCGGGGCCGACGCCGCTATGGCGAGGCCGGCCACGAACACCAGCCCGAGCGACGCCCGTTCGGCTCGCTTGCCGATGGCCGAATGCGCGAGCCATAACGTCGCCGCACCGAGGCAGGGCCAGATCCCGACGTGGAAACCAGCCAGCAGACCGGCAGTATACGCCAGGTACGCGGCGGCAATGAGCGGCAGCGATACTCCATTTTGCTTGCCGCGTGATGCTATTTCAGCGCGGGGCCGCCTCTCGAATCATTCCCGGCCCGCCGCAACCAAACGCTCCTGCTAGCTGGCCATCGGCAGGGGCGAGCGGTGGCCGACGATCTTGCCGGTAAACGTGAATCCGGTCGTACCAGTGAGCTCGACCATCAGGTACTTGCCGATGAGAGATGCGTCGCCGGGAATCATCACTGTCTTGAAATCCCGCGTGCGTGTCTGGAGGAGTCCGCCCCGGCGCGCGGGCTTCTCGACGAGCACTTCCCGCTTCATCCCAAGCAGTCCCAGGTTCCGCGTACGATTTCCGCCGCGCACGGTGGCGATGAGTCGGGCCAGCCGTTCGCTGGCGACATCGTCGGGAACCATCTCGCTGGCCGGGAAGCGCGTGGCCGGAGTTCCGTCGCGCGGTGAGAACTTGAACGTGTACGCATCGTCGTATCCCACCTGTTCCACGAGGGCGATCGTGTCGGCGAAATCCTGCTCGGTTTCACCCGGGAATCCGACGATGATGTCGGTCGTGAGCGCAACCTCCGGAATCGATGCCCTGATTTCCGCCACGCACTCGAGGTAGCGCTCCCTCGTGTAGCGGCGGACCATCCGCCTGAGTGTCCGGTTGGATCCCGATTGCAGCGGAAGGTGGACGTGCTCGCATACGCTTTCGGTCTCGGCCATCGCGGCGATCACTGACGGAGTGAAATCGTTCGGGTGCGGACTTGTAAAGCGCAGCCGCCTGACGCCCGGGATGTTGCCGATCGTGCGGAGCAGCCGCGAGAAGTCGTTCTCTCCGTCGAAGTACGAGTTCACGGTCTGGCCGAGCAGCACGATCTCGGAGATTCCGGAGGCGACCACCGCTTCGCTCTCTCGCACGACCTCGGCCATGCGCCTGCTTCTCTCCGGGCCGCGCGTCGTCGGCACGATACAATAGGTGCACTTGTAGTCGCATCCGCGCTGGACGGGAATCCACGCCTTGACTCCCTCGAAGCGCCGGGGTGTAAAATCCTCGTAGTGCTCCTCGAGATCGAAGTCGGTCGCGGTCGCGCGAACGCCTTGCCTCGCTCCTTCGATGAGAGACGGCAGATCGCGGTAGCCATCGGGGCCGATCACGAGGCTCACATGGCTCGCCCGGTCGAGCAGCTGCTGGCCGAGCCGCTGCGCCATGCAACCCGTGACGCCAAGGACTGCATCGCGCTTCATTCTGCTCTTCATCTCGCCCAGCCGCCCAACGACACGCTGCTCGGCGTGCTCCCGGATCGCGCAGGTGTTGATCAGAATGACATCGGCATCGTCGGGCGCGTTCACCGACTCGTACCCCGCATCGATGAGCTTGCCGAGCATCAGCTCGGTGTCGCTCACATTCATCTGACAGCCGTAGGTCTCGATGTAAACGGTCGCCCGTGACGCCTGGATCACGAGGATGTCCTCGAGCCAGCCGCGGCCGCCACCGGGAACTGGCCGCTGGTCGTCATCACGTCCCTTTGTGTCGGATCCGTCGGAAGCTCGATGTAGAATGAGCTTCCCTGCCCCTCGGCGCTCTTCAGCCAGATGCGCCCGCCGTGCCTCTCCACGACCAGCTTGCAGAACGTCAGGCCAATTCCGGAGCTTCTCGTACGCGGGGAACGGGGCATGTCGACCTGTCCGAACTTCCTGAAGATGAGGTCATGATACTCCGACGGAATTCCCGGTCCGTTGTCGCTGACGGCAAAGAGCACACCTCGCGTCGAACGTCGCGCGCTGAGCTCGAGATGCACGGGATGCGACGAGTGTGTCACAGCGTTCTGGATCAGATTCGAGAACACTCGCTTGATGAGTCCCTTGTCGGCCGTGAAAACGGGAGCATCGTCAGCGACCGAAATCGAGCTGGTCGTATGCTCCTGCGTAAAACGGTGACCCCACTCGTGTACCAGCTCGGCAAGCAGCGCCGCGGGAGCGATCGGCTCGAGTGACAATGTGATCGCGGCATCCTCGATGCGGGCGACCTCCAGAATATCGTCGATCAGGGCGAGAAGATCCTCCGACTTCGTTTCCGCGTCGGCGATCGCCCGTTTCTGGGTCGTGGTGACTTCGCCGAAATCACCATCCGCGAGCATCTCGAGAGTGGCGAGCACCGATGTGAGGGGCGTCTTGAGATCGTGGACGATCATCTTCATGAGGTCGTCGCGAACCTTCTCCAGCTCACGCAGCTTCCGCAGGCTGTCCTCCAGCGCGTCAGTCGCGGCCTTGAGCTTGAGAAGGCTCCGTACTCGAGCGCCGAGCACCAGCCGGTTGTGCGGCTTGGTGAGGAAATCGTCACCGCCGGCCTCGATACCCCGCACGCGGTCAGTCGTGTCGTTGAGGGCGGTGACGAATATCACCGGTATGCGCGAAGTGCGTGGATCCCGTTTGATCCGGCGGCAGACCTCGAATCCGGTCGCTCGATCATCGACGCCGAGGTCGCCAGGCGGCATCGACACATCGAGGATGCAGAGATCGGGGTGGTGCTCGAACGCCGCCGCCACGGCGGAAGGCCCGTCGACAGCCGTGATCGTTTCGTATCCCAGGCTGGTCAGCTGGTCGAGTAGCAGCTCGACGTTGGCGGGAATGTCATCGGCTACGAGAATGAGCTCGGCGCTGGAGTTTCCATCGCCCGCCATGTCAGGGAGAGACCCGAAGCCCGAAGCTTAAGATGAAACCCCGCTCGTCAACGCTGCCCGACGAAGACCGCGACGCACGCTGCACAGCGAAGTCGAGGGTCGCGCGATTACGAGTGAGGGGCGCGCCGAAGCCCGCCATGAACGCCGTCTCCGTCACTTTCTCGTTCGCCACTCCGAAGGGGAGCGTCCGGTAGCGGCCGCCCGCCCTCAGCGTCACGATCCGCTGCATGATCCTCGGGCCCGAGACCTCTGCCCCGACGCTGGAATCCCACCCGTCGAAAACACCGGCACTTCCCGAAAGACCCGCGAGCGAGCTCCACGTCTCGTGCGAGACGCGCGCGGACAGGGTGGCGCCGGTGATTCCCTCGTAAGTCACGCCGGCGCTGATGCGATCGGGGATCGTGGCTTCCGCGACAGCGGTATCCCCGGACTGGGCCCGAAGCTCCCCGCCTTTCCGACCGGATAGAGCAAACCCGAGCACCCTCGAAGGGTGGAACGAGACCCCGATCGATCCAGCCAAACCGGTATAGCTGACGACTGATGTCTGGGTATTGCTCGTGTTTCTCACACTGTCGGCAAAGAATTGGTCGAGCGTCACCCGGTTCCGACCCGTGAACAAATGTGCTCCGGCTCCGACTCGCAATCTGGGACTGCCCGCCCACGCCATCGCGAGTCGCAGATCGTTGACGGCGCCCAGAACCCGCAATCTTTCCGTCACTTCCACGACGTCCTCCGGACCGCCGACGACTTCGGTGCGCTGGGAGCGCGTCTCGAACGACCTGTCGAGAAATGTCGATGCGGAAAAGCCCGCGGTCCAGGTCCCGCCGAGCGGCAGCACGACTCCGAATACCGGAAAGCGGGCGGTAGTGGTGCGGGCCGAGCCGGCGCCGGTGGTAACCTTCCGGAACTCCGGAGCATATTGGAGGAAGAGAGACGTCATCCCGACGCCGGAGAGAGAGGCGGGATTGATCGGGCTGAGCGGATCGAAGTCCGCCGTCGATCCACCGCTGCCTTCCGCCCGGGTGCTCATCTGCCCAGGGGGGAAACCGAGACCCTGCGTGCTGAGCGCGCCTTGTGCGCCGGCATGACTCCCGCCAGCGAGTACCAGCGCGAAAACCATCAGACGACGATGTGTCACTATGGGAGCCCCAGAGGAACTTCCTCGGTGAAGCTGATACGGAGGCGCGGACGCAGCGCGGGCGCGGCCTCGAGCGATGAAAAGCGGACCTGGAGCGGGGACGTTCCCTCGCTGCTCGATCTCAGCACGATGGCGTGCGGGGTCTCCGCTGGCTTGACGGCGCGCCAGACCTGAAACGCGGGCCCAAGCTCCACCAGGATCGGTCCAGTGTCTCCAGGCCTGACCTTCAGAGTGTCGATGCCCAGAGCGGTGGTTATCTGAGCCGCCTTGGCCGGGTCGGTAACAGCGGCGCCGGCCAGCACGAGCTGCGGGAGCACGAAGAGGGTGTCGGTCGGATCGAGCAGCGGGTTTGGTACCTGATTGAGCAGCAGAGTGGCACGGATGATCGTGGACGAATCACGTATGCCGGGTGGGATGTCAAAGCGGAAATAAGTGCGGCGCACTGGAATTCCGCCGACATCCAGCTCGGTCGGCCCTCCCTCGGGAGGACGCCGCGCGAACACGGTGTAATCACCGAGATTGCTCCGCGCCACCGGATCATCCGCGGGTGTCTGCGAAAAAGGGAACAGCGTGAACGGAGCGACCGACGTATCCGCGGACACGCGGAAACGAAGCCGCGGCGCCGCGCCTCCTTCCTCGGACGACAGCAGCAGCTGGGTCGATGACGCGCTCACCACGCGCAGACCGAGCCGGAGGCGCTCCCCGCTCTGAGCCTTGGCCAGGATGTGGGCGCCGGGAAGGACGTAATCGAGCGTATCCTTCAGGTCCGCGCGCGTATACATCTGAGACCCGACGAACCTGTCAGGCGTGAAGAGCGCAAGAACGGCGGTCGTCGATGTGTCGTTGGCGTCGGTATCGACATCGTATGCTTCGATCGTCAACGGGCCCGTGCCCTTGATCCTCAGCGTGTCGAGGCGGAAGCGCAGCGTCGCGCTGTCGATGAGAGTGATCGGGAAGCTGTCTGTCCCGACGTGATAGATGGCGGGAAGCGAATCGTAGCGAAGGATCACCCGCGCGTCGAGCGTGTCTCCCCGGGAAGCGAGTACCAGGCCTGGTTCGGCGCCCGGTCCCGAGAGCGCGGCGACTGTCGTGTCGAACGCAATCGCGTCGAGCGTGACGTTCTGCACTGCGCCGCCCAGCGGCGGGCACAACACCGCGCAGACTCCGGAGCTGTCGAGCTTCTCCGTGCAGGACCCGAGGACGAGCACGGCTGAGACAACCGTAAGAATTCGCAGCGATCTGGACCAGGCCTTCACTACAACCTTCCACGTGATGGGTTTAACACGAACGCGTTGGGCAGCAGCTCGCCCAGCGGCCATGTCGCCTCTTTTCCGTCCCGCGTGTAGCTGGAGACAGTGATGTTCGGCGCGAATTCACTGAGCACCTGCCGGCACGTGCCACACGGCGGCGTCGGCTCGCTGTCCTCGGTGGCGATGGCGATTTCGTCGAACCGGGTCAGTCCCCGTGAGACAGCAGAAGCGACGGCAAGGGTTTCCGCGCAGATAGCCAGTCCAAAAACGGAATTCTCGATGTTGCAGCCTGTCACCAGAGTGCCGTCCGATGCGCGCAGCGCGGCGCCGACGCGAAAGTTGGAATACGGCGCGTAGGCGTGCTGCATGGCATCGAGCGCCGCTTCCCTGAGGGCGGCTCTGGTACCTCGATCGTTGTCCATCAGACTACCAGCTCTGGAAGGAACGAAGTCCCGCGGCCGCGGAAGGGGATCCCGAACCATTCGGCGACGGTGGCGCCCAGATCCGAAAAGGTGTCGCGCTCTCCCAGATTCCCGGGCACGACGCGCATGCCGCTCGCCAGCAGCGGCACCATCTCGCGGGCGTGATCGGTCGAGGGCGTCGTCGGGTCGTTGCCGTGATCGGCCGTGATGAACAGCAGGTCGTCCTCTTTCAGAAGCGATGTGATGGAGGGAAGCGCCGCGTCGAATTCGCGCAGCGCGCCGTAAAACCCCGGAACGTCGTTCCGGTGGCCGAACAATTGGTCGAAATCTACTAGGTTGGCGAAGAGGAGCCCACTTTCCGCCGACCCGAGCCACTCCCTGATCAGACGTATTCCCTCTGCGTTGGACGACGTGTGGCGCGACTCGATCGATCTCCCGCCGAAAAGATCATCGACTTTCCCAACTCCCGAGCGGCCAACCCCCGCCGCGCGAAGCGCGTCCAGCAAGGTTTCCTGTGGAGGCTCGACTGAATAGTCGCGGCGGTTGGCCGTCCGCTGGTAGGTCCCCGCGGCGCCGAGGAACGGCCGGGCGATCACGCGCGATACATCGTGGGGCGGGCGCAGGATCTTTCGCGCCGCCTCGCACGCGCGGTACAGCTCCGGCAGCGGCACCACCTCTTCATGCGCGGCGACCTGAAAGACCGAATCCGCGGACGTGTAAACGATCCAGGCTCCCGATTTTTCGTGCTCCGCCGCGTAGCGCTCCATCACTTCGGTTCCGCTGGCGACTACATTGCCGATTACGGCGCGTCCCGTCTCGCGAACGAAAGGATCGAGAACATCCTTCGGAAATCCGTTTGGAAAAGTCGGGAACGGCCGCTCGAGTTGAATGCCGGCTATCTCCCAGTGGCCGGCCGTGCTGTCTTTTCCAGCGGATGCCGGGCGCATTGTTCCCCACGCCCCCGCGGCGTCACCGCGTCTCCGCATTCCCATGATGTCGCTGATATTGCCGAGCCCGAGCCGCTCGAGGCGTGGAAGACTGAGCCCCCCGCAGGCGCGGGAAAGGTTTCCGAGCGTGTCGCTCCCCGAGTCTCCATAGGCTTCGGCGTCGGGGGCGGCGCCGATTCCGACCCCGTCGAGAATGAGGATCACCGCACGTTTCACGACTCTGCCCCGGAATAAACGCGCTCCACGCGCGAGCGGAGGCCGGTGAGCAGCTCGTACGGCGACATCTTCGCGGCGTCCGCCACCCGCTCGACCGTGAGAAGACTGTTGCCGGAGCGGCCGATGAGAGTGACGACATCACCTACGCGGCATGGAACCGTCGTCACGTCGACCATGGTCATGTCCATCGTCACCCGGCCGGCAATCGGAGCGAGCGTCTCGCCGATCAGCACTGACCCCACGCCGCTGAGTGAGCGGGGGTAGCCATCCGCGTAGCCGATTGCGAGGGTTGCTATGCGGGTCGGGCGTTCGACGCGCAACGTCGCCTCGTAACTCACGGTGTCGCCCGGATTGAGCTGCCTGACCTCCACGATCGGGGCGCGCAAATGCACCACTGGCTCCGGCTGCAGCCGCGCGCCGCGGCCGCTCCCGACGCCGTACAGAAAAATGCCCGGGCGGATCAGGTCCCAGGTGCTGCGGTCCCGCCTGGCGATGGCCGCGCTGTTGTCCGTGTGCAGCAACGGCGGGCGCGATGGAAGCGCGGCGAGAGCCTCGCGAAACCGCCGCTCCTGCTCCCCAACGGTCCCGTCATCGAGCTCGGCGGAATGAAAGTGCGTGAACGCGCCCTGGGGCGCCATTCGTGCGGCGGCGTCCACCACGCTCGAGATCTCCCGCCATGGAATGCCGGCGCGGCTCATCCCCGTATCGATCGCCAGATGCCACGCCCCCCCGCCGCCTTTTCGCCAGGCCTCGATTTCGTCGGCGAAGCCCAGAGTAGGAACGAGCCGCGCCGAGCGAAGCCGGCGCAGATCGTCCCCGATCAATGGGGTGAACACGACGACCGGACGCTTCACACCCCAGCTTCTCAGCTCCTCGCCCTCCGCTACCGACGCTACGCCGTAACCCCAGGGAGCGAGGGGCTCGAGCGCGCGCACCGCGGCCTCGGCGCCGATCCCGTAGGCGTCGGCTTTGATCATCGGAAGCATCGGGACACCCGCGCGGCGGGCGAGCGCGGCTCCATTACGCTGCAACGCGCCCAGATCGATCTCGACCCGGGCGCGAGTAATTACAGGCTGCATTGACGCTTCATTTACGGTGCGGATAGTATACGCCCGCTACCCTGCCCCTTCAAGAATTTCGCTCCCTCCGGCCGTATCTCATGGACGAGACATTCTCACTCGA
>DASTTD010000109.1:0-4685 GCA_035760325.1 Gemmatimonadaceae bacterium | reverse complement strand
TGGGTGCCCTGTCAGTCGCTGGTCATGATGAACAGCGGCGCGCTGTCGAACTCGTATATCGGCCGCAGCCGGTCGACGTTGTAGTACTTCTTCACGTCGACCACCTTTTTGTCCGACGTCACGCTGGTAATCGGAACGCTGTCGTAGAAGCCGCGGTGTACGCTCACGAGCCGGCCGAACTGCTTTTTCAGGATCAGGTCGAGCGCCAGGTTCCCGAACGCCATCGGTACTATCGAGTCGAGCGCATCCGGATCTCCCGAGCGAACGAGATAGCCTAGCCGCTGGCTGACGACGTCGATCCGTCTGCCTTTGTTGTATCTCGGTGAGTACTCCTTGAGCGCGGCCGCGACCTTGTCGCCGATGCCGCCGAGCTTCCGATGGCCGAACATGTCCATCTCCTCGCTCTCGAAGCTCATTCCTTCCAGCGTCTTGAGACTCGCTCCCTCCGAGACGAGGGCCACCGAGTACTTGCTCGGATTCCGGTTGTGGTCATAGGTCATGAGCTCGGTGAGGTGCTCGACATCGGCGTCGTACTCGGGGATGAGGCAGCGGTCGGCCGCCCCGGCCATCGTCGGCAGCAGCGCCGTGAAGCCCGCGTACCTGCCGAATACCTCGATGACGAGAAAGCGCTCGTGCGATCCAGCCGAGGTGCGTAGCCGGTGCGTGAGCTCGATGGTGCGCGTGACGCAGGTGCTGAACCCGATGCAGTAGTCCGTGCCGTAGACGTCGTTGTCCATGGTCTTGGGGATCGCGACGACGTTGACACCCTCGTCGTGCAGGCGCTTGCCGTAGCTGAGCGTATCGTCACCTCCGATCGGGATGAGCACATCGACTCCGATGTGCTCGAGGTTGCGCAGCACGTCACGCGTGACATCGTTGGTCGGCTGATCGTAGCCGGTCAGGTGCGCCGGCAGCCGGCCCTGGGGGAGATGGCTCGGCCGCGTCCGGGAAGTGTGAAGGAAAGTGCCTCCCGTGCGGCCCGCGCGATTGACGATCGCCTCTGAGAGCTCCTGTACGCTTTCCGAGTTGTCGGCGCCGTCAGCACCGTTGTAGTCGACAAGTCCGGCCCAGCCTCGCCGGATACCGACGACACGGTATCCCTCGCGCAGCGCCCGGATGGTGATTGCCCTGATCGCCGGATTGAGACCCGGCACATCGCCGCCGCCGGTGAGAATCGCAATTGTTGGTTTGCTGGTCGACATGAGAGAGAAAAATATCTCCCGGGTGCGGCGTTCATTAGAGGGTCGAACCCGCCGTAGCGGGTTCTGATCCGGACTACGATCTTACTCAGGCTATGACTTACCGAAACTCCTACGCAATCGCGTTCGCCGCCGCGGCAATTACCATTGGTGCGGTAACTGCGCCTGCGCAGCAGCCGACGCATACCTATGTAATCGTGCATGGCGCGTGGGGAGGAGGCTGGGACTGGAAGCAGGTCGATTCGGCGCTCACTGCATCGGCCAACAGGGTTTACCGGCCGACGCTGACGGGGCTCGGGGAGCGCATTCATCTCCTCACACCCACGGTCGATCTGAGCACCCACATTATGGACATAGTCAACGTCATCAGATTCGAGAATCTTCATGACGTCGTGCTCGTTGGTCACAGCTACGGCGGGATGGTCATATCCGGAGTCGCCGACCGGATTCCGGATCGAATTCGCCATCTCGTATACGTAGATGCCGTCGTTCCCGAAGACGGCGAGAGCCTCATGACTGCGGCTGGCGGGGCGCTGCTCGACAGCGCGGGGCGTGCGTGGATCGATTCGGCGAAAGACGCGATCGTGCCGGGTTGGGTAAAGCCAGGCGCGAGTCCTCCGACGGACGTGCCGCACCCGAAGCGAACTTTTACAGACCCGATCAGCCTCCGGAATCCGGCAGGCCGTCGCATTCCGGCGACGTACATCCTGACGGTCGAGCGCGGCAAAGCCGAAGCGGACGACGGATTTGCCGCCTTCGCCCAGCGGGCAAAGTCTCGCGGGTGGATGTACCGCGTTCTGCGATCCGACCATACTCCCGAACGCTCCGCCGTACCGGAATTGACCGGGCTGTTGCGCCGCGTTCCCTGAAGTAGTGCGCCATCTCATGTCTCTGCTGGCCGCGAGTGCGGTCGCGATGATGGCGACGTTCGCCCAGGCGCAGAGTGTAGCACCCCCCGCGGCATCGCAGAACCCTTCGCCGATGGTCGAGAACACGCGCGCGCACGAGCGGCTATCGCCAGGGGAGCTCGGCGGTCTCGTGCGCTCGTTTCGGGGGCCTGGTGGTAAACCGGTCGAGCTCTGGATACCTGACCGCGCGCGGAACAGAGACGCCGTCGACCTGGTCATCCATTTCCACGGCGCCGCCTGGCTGGCGCAGCAATCCGTCGCTCGGCTCGACTCGCCCATGGTGGCAGCAGTGGTGAATCTCGGCGCCGGCTCCGGCGGCTATCACCGCGCTTTCGCGGCCCCCGGCGCGTTCGATTCCCTGCTCCGTGACGCGGAAAGAGAAGTATCCGCGGCTATCGCGAGGCCAGCTCGCATTGCCCGCGTGACGTTGACCGGATTCTCCGCCGGTCATGGTGCAATCCGCGCAATCCTCCGCGAGCCGCGCCATTTCGCGAAGGTGGACGCGGTGCTGCTTCTCGACGGCATGCACACCTCGTACGTACCTGATGGTATCGTGCTCGACAAAGGCGGGGCGCTCGACACGACCAACCTCACGGCCTTCGCTGATTTTGCGCGGGCAGCCATCCGCGGCGAAAAGCGATTCCTGGTCACGCACTCGGAGATTTTCCCCGGCACTTTCGCCAGCACCACGGAAACCGCCGAGTGGCTTCTGCGCGCCCTTGGCGTCCGCCGAGCGCCGATACTGCGGTGGGGTCCCCGCGGAATGCAGCAGCTCAGCGAGGTGCGATCAGGCGGGTTCGAGATGCTTGGCTTCGCTGGAAACTCGGCTCCGGACCACGTCGACCACCTGCACGCAATGCCCGAGTTCCTCGCCCGGGTTCTCGGCGGGAGCGACGATAGTGCGACCGGCACCAACGGAAGTTCGACTCAGAACCAGCCGTTATGAGAACAGATAGTTAGAAAACGCGGATCGGAACGACCTTCGGGAGATCGACGACCTGCTTCTGTGTGCGGTTCCGCTGGGTCTCGCGATACCAGCCCGAATCCTTTGCTGCTCCCGCTGCTTCCATCACTTCCTGCGCGAGCTTCACGATCACGTCATTCGACAGACGGATCGAGCCGTGTGAAACCGGCTTCCCGATAGAGCTCGGGTTATTGGTACCGTGAATGGAGCGCGGCGGATCGTACACCAGCTGCGCCCGGCCCATGGGATTCTTCGGGTCGCCGGACTCGCGCGGCTCGCGCTCTTCTGCCCAGGACTCGTCCGGCGGATTCCAGTCCGGGTTCCAGACGACCTGGGTAATCGTCCATTCGCCCGTCCTCGTCGGCCATTGGGTGGAACCGACCGCGACCGGATGCGATGCAGTGTGCTGGCCTCCCTTCAGAACATGGAGACGGCGGGCATTCACATCGACCTCGATGCTCATATCCGCGGTTACCGGAGCCGCCGCAGGCGGCACAGGAGTTGGAGTAACGTTCGCCGAGGCCGTCGTATCGACCGCCGTTTCAGTGCTATCACCCTGAACGCAACCGGATAGGAGAAGGGAGCCCGCGGCTACCTTTAGCAAAACTGTATGAAAGACACCTCGATGCATTTTTCATCCTTGTCATGAGTGTTGAAGCGCCTCATCAAGCAAGAAGCGGGACATTAGTTAAAGACGTGCGGACTCTTTGAACCCCAACAGGCGGCGCTGACCCCATGAAAACCCAGTACTACACGGCATCGAGCCTCGACGGGTTCATCGCGGATGCCAAACATTCCCTCGACTGGCTGTTTCAATTCAGTGACGGCCCGCTGGGTGATTTTCCCGAGTTCCTCAATGCGGTCGGCGCCATTGCGATGGGATCGAGCACATATGAGTGGATGCTCAAGCACCTGATTCTCCCCGGCGCGGAGCATCCGCAGGAGTGGCCGTACGGCCAGCCGACATGGATTTTTACGTCGCGGAAACTGCCAACGATCGACGGAGCGGACATCCGGTTCGTGCGCGGCGACGTGCGCGTCGTTCATGCCGACATGGTGAAGGTCGCCCGTGGCAAGAACGTCTGGATCGTAGGAGGCGGCGACCTGGCCGGACAGTTTCATGATCACGGCCTGCTGGACGAGATGATCGTCTCCCTCGCCTCGGTCACACTCGGAAGCGGGGCACCGCTGCTCCCGCGTCTTATCTCCGCGCCTCCGATGCGGCTGGTTTCCGCGCGCACGTACGGCACCGCGTTCGCGCACCTCACATATCAGTTGCCACAACGGAGACACCCAGCGGACAAATCACCGGTTTGAACATCTATTTCCGGCGGCGTTAGGACTCGGTGGGGAACGGCTCTTGAACTGCATTACCTCCTGGACCACCCAAGCTCATCAGGAGGTTTTATGCGCTTAACACCACTGGAACGAACTCGGCGAACGCTGGGGACCATCGCGCTCGCATTGATCGCTGCATCGGCGGCCTCCGCCCAGTCGCGGATAGTGCTTCCGGCGGGAAGCGTCATCATCGTCCGCACCACGTCGCCGCTGCAATCCGCATCTGTCCGGACCGGGCAGACCTTCGAGACGACCGTCGAAGAGAGCGTCGGGATC
>DASTTD010000108.1:0-23320 GCA_035760325.1 Gemmatimonadaceae bacterium | reverse complement strand
GATACGCGTTTCGACCGATGGCGCGGTCGAAGTGATGGACAACGCAGATGCGGCGGGAGAGCTGCGCCACCTGTTCGGGGAGATGCCCGCAATGCTGCCCCGGACGGGCGTCGCGGTCGGCGAAAAATGGACCCGCGAGATGCGGATTCCGCTGAGCGGCGAGCCGGGCGCCATGGGATCGGTGCGGGCGACTTTTCAGCTGGACTCGCTCTCGAAGACCGGCGATGTAGCATTCATCTCCATGAAAGGCTCGCTCTCCCGCAACGCGCTTCCGCGCTCGGTGCAGCCAAAAGCCGGATACGAGACCTCAGGGACGCTCGCTGGAACCATCCAGCTCGATCGCCGGGCCGGCTGGATAACGGACTCGCGGAGCACTATTCAGGTGCGGTCGACGGTGGCGGCGCTGGCGGGACGGAAGGGCGAGGCGAAACGGGGGCCGATGGTGGTGCGCACGCACATCACCCAGTGGCTCCGGGCAATGCGGCCCCGATGAGGCTCGTCCACCTCGCCGACATCCACCTTGGATTCAGGCAATACCAGCGGCAGACTCCATTAGGAATCAACCAGCGCGAAGCCGACGTGGCGATATCGCTCCGCCGCGTGATAGACAAAGTGATCGAGCTCGCTCCGGAGCTGGTGCTCGTCGCGGGGGATGTCTTCCATACGGTCCGTCCACCGAACCCGGCGATTCTGCACGCATACCTGGAGTTCACCCGTCTGGTGAAGATGCTGCCCGACACCACGGTTGTGATGGTCGCGGGCAATCACGATACGCCACTCACCGCCGAAACGAGCTCAATTCTCAAGCTCTTCACCTCGCTCGGAATCACCGTCGTCGAGCGTGATGCCAAACGCATTCCGATCGCAGAGCACGATCTGTCGATCCTTGCCGTTCCGGACATACCGGGCCGCGTCCCCGAACTGGAGCCTGATCCAACTGCCAGGTACAACGTGCTGCTCCTTCACGGCGAGATCGAGGGCGTAATACCACAATACGGAGAGCGGCTCGACCGGGCGCCGATGAAGATCGCGCGCCGGGATCTACACGCGGAATCCTGGGACTACGTTGCACTGGGGCACTACCACGTTTACCGACAAGTCGAGCCCAATGCGTTCTATTCGGGATCACTCGACTACACCAGCACCAATCCATGGGGAGAGATCGCCGAGGAACAGGCTCTCAACAATGGCGGCAAGGGGATAATCGAGCACGACCTCGTCACGAAGACCCACAGGTTTCACCCCGTAGCGCCGCTGCGCCGCTGGGAAGATCTGAATCCGATCTCGGGAAGAGGCATGTCGGCGGCCGCGCTCGATGAGGCCATCCGCGAATCCGTCGCGAGCTGCGAGGGTGGAATCGACGACAAGATAATTCGACTCGTGATTCGAGACGTCCCGCGTCACATCGTTCGCGAGCTGGATCACAAGGCGCTCAGGGAATTCAAGCGCAAGGCGCTTCACTTCAACTTCGACACCCGCCGCCCCGAGATCATGAGGCCCGTGGCCGGGCAGGCCGCACCCGGGCGCCGGGCATCGCTGGCCGACACCGTTCGCGAAAAGCTTCAGACGCGCGTTCTTACCGAGGATATCGACCGCGCCGCGCTCGTCGAGCTGGGGCTGCACTACCTGAGAGAAGCGGACGCGATTCCGGGAGCAGCATTCGACGAGGCGAGCGCGTGAGACTGCACAGTCTCAAAATGCGGAATTTCCGTCAGCACGTCCGGACGGAGATCAGCTTCGGCCCGGGCCTGACCGGAATCATCGGCCCGAACGGCGCCGGCAAAACCACGATTCTGGAAGCGATCGCATGGGCGCTCTACGGTAACCAGGCCGTTCGCGGCAACCGTGAGTCCATCCGGTTCATCGGCGCCGGACCTCGCGCGCAGGTGGATGTCGAGCTCGACTTCGAGCTCGGCGCTCACCGGTATCGCGTCGTTCGCGGCCTCACCGACGCGAAGGTTTACCTGGACGGCGCGGACGAGCCGATCGCGAATTCCATCTCCGCCGTCACCGAGCTGCTCCAGCGGCGTCTCGGGATGTCGCTCTCGGAGTTCTTCCATACCTATTTCACGGGACAGAAGGAGCTGAGCGTAATGGCGGCGCTGACGCCGTCGAAGCGCGGCCAGTTCCTGTCGCGGGTGCTCGGATACGAGAAGCTGCGGATTGCCCAGGAGCTGACACGCGACAAACGCAACCGCGTCAAAGCCGCGATCGACGGGATGCAGCGAGGCCTGCCGGATCCGGAAGCAGTGCTGCGCGCACTCGCTGAAGCTTCTGCCGGGAAGGACGACGCTGAAGCCAAGGCCCAGCAGGCCGCGCACCGGGCCGCGGTGCTGCAGCGGGAATTCATGGCGGTCGAGCCACGCTGGGAGATGGCGCAGAAGCAGCGAGAGCAGGCGGCACTGCTGCTCACGCAGATCACGGTAGCGGAAGAGAAGGAAGCCGCGCTCAATCGGGACGCCCAAAGAATCGAGCGCGAGCTCGAGGGGATAGCCGACGCGCACTCGCAGCTGGACAGCTTGCGCCTGACCATCGAGCCTCTCTTCGCGCTCAACGTCGAGCTCCAGGCGCTGAACATCCTCTACCGTGAGGAAGGCAGGCGAAAGACCCTCGTCGAGGCGGAGAGCGCGCTGCTCGAGGAAATCGCCCGGCTGAAGGACAGGCATACCAAGATCGAGCGCGCGCCCGCTCTCGAAGAGGAGGCGACGCTCGAGCTCGAGAAGGTACGCGCCGAGCTGGAAAACACGCAGGGGCTGCTCGAAGCGCGCCGCACCGAGTGGGTGAGGGACAGGCAGGAGGCTGCAACCAAGCGTGAGGCTCTGCGTCAGCAGTACACGGAGCTCAAACAGCAGCGGGAGCGGGTCGTCGCCCTCGGCGAAGATGGAGAGTGTCCCACCTGCAGCCGCGCTCTCGGTGGCAGCCTGCACACGGTGGTAGAGCACCTCGACGAGATGATCGAGACCGTAAATGTGGACGGTAACTATTACCGCGCGCGCGTCGAGCAGCTCGAGGTCATGCCCGATGATGTCCGCGAGCTGGATGAGAAGCGCCGCCTGCTGACTCAGGAGGTCGGTACGCTCGAGCGGCGGCTCGCAAAGGTGCAGCTCGCCGTGCAGGAGCTGGGTACCATCGTGCGCGAGATCGCAGCCAAGCAGCAGCGGCTGGTGCAGATGCAGCGCGACATCTCGCGCATCCCCCCGGGGTTCGATCCGGTTCGCCACGCCGAGGTGATCGGGGAAGTCGAGCGCCTCACGCCGATAGAGGCGGAAGCCGCGCGCTTCCAGGCGATGCTCGAGCGGGAGCCGCAGATAAAGCTGGAGCAGACCCGAATTGCGCAGGAGCTCATGCGCGTGCAGTCCATTCTCGGGACTCTCCGCACGCGGCATACGCAGGTGTTCTTTGCCGAGAAAGAGTTCGGCGAGCTGAAGAAAGACTACGAGAGAGTGCGGGTCGAGCTGCAGGAAGCGAAGCTTTCCGCCGCGCGCGCGCAGGAGCAGGTGGCGAGCGCAACGCGGGCGCTTGACGGGGCGCAGCGAACTGTGGAAGATCTGAAGCGAAAGCAGGAAGAGCTCGACGCGATGCAGGCCGACAGGCGCATGCACGATGAGCTGGATCGCGCTTTCTCCGATCTCCGCACCGATCTCAACTATCAGCTCCGCCCCGAGCTGTCCGAGCTCGCCAGCGCGTTTCTCAGCGAGCTCACCGATGCGCGCTACACGGAGCTGGAGCTCGACGACCAGTACAACATCGTCATCCTCGAGGATGGGATACCCAAGCCCGTCATCTCCGGAGGCGAGGAAGACCTCGCCAACCTGGTCCTCCGCCTGGCAATCTCGCAGATGATCGCCGAAAGGGCGGGACAGAGCTTCTCATTGCTGATACTCGACGAAGTTTTCGGATCCCTCGACGAAGCAAGGCGTTTCAACGTGGTCGAGCTGTTGCGCGGGCTGCAGGACAGGTTCGAGCAGGTGATTCTGATTACGCACATCGAGCCGGTGCGCGAAGGACTCGATCGGGTGATCAGCGTCAGCTATGACATCGATCGTGGCTGCTCTGTCGTGCAGCAGAGCGAGCCGGAATGGGTCGACCGGGAGGACCTCCCGTCGCTCCTCGTTCCCACGCCTTCGCCGGGGCGCGCGAAGGTCTCGCCGGATTACAGCGAGGCGTTCGACTCCGGGCCCGAAGCAAGAGCAGCCGGCTGATGGCATTCGCGCGCAACTGGCGTCACGCCTGGGTATCGGAGGGGCCGGAGCGCGTCACCGTCCGGGAAATTCCTCAGCTCAATGCGGTGTTCAGCGAATCGTTCACCGAGCGCTACCGCAAGGACGGAATGGTCGGGGTGCGGGTTCCGCACCTCAACCCGGCGGTGTGGAAGTTCGCCATCGCCGACGCCGAGGATGGCGCGATGATCTGGCGAACGGGACGCGACTCCATTGCCGCCTTCAACATGGTCCACCAGTCAGGCGTGGAGGGCTGGATGGGCCCGCTCGCCGTTCACCCGGACTATCAGGGTCAGGGAATCGGCAAGGCCATAGTCGCTGCCGGCGTAGACTGGCTGAAGCAGCGTGGCGCGACGGTCATCGGTCTCGAGACAATGCCGCGGACGATGGACAATGTCGGCTTCTATTCATCGCTCGGATTTACTCCCGGCCACCTGACTCTTACCGTTACGCTCGAGGCGGCGCGGGCTGGAATACAGTCGACCACACTCGGCGCCCTGAGCCCCCACGAACGCGAGCTCGCACTCCGGCAGTGCCGCCAGCTGCTGGTCGAGCTCGCCCCGGGCTACGACTATACCAGGGAGATGGTGCTCACCGCGCAGCACCAGCTGGGCGACACGATCATGATCCGGAACGGCGCCGATGTGCGATCCTTCGCCGTTTGTCACTCCGCTCCCCTGGTCGAGGGTCGGGCTACGGACGAGATGAGAGTCCTCAAGGTCGTGGCCAGGACGGAAGCCGATTTCGACACGCTGGTCACGCAACTCTGCGCGCACGCGCGAATCCGTTCCGCCCGCCGTGTCGCGATTCGCGTGCAGGGCCAGTACGGTCATGTCTACCGCCGGCTAATGTCCCGTGGCGCGCGAGTGCGGTGGACCGATCTTCGCATGTCCATGCATGGGTTCGCCGAGTCTGTCGCGGCTGCCGGCGGAATAGTGTTGTCGAACTGGGAGATCTGAGACGAGATAATCAGTAACGGATAAAGGAGAGGAGAAGAACGATGAAGTGGCTCCTTCGCACGTTCGTGGCTGCAGTCATTGTTCCCGCCTGCAGGGAAGCATCCCCGCCCTTGTCCGGCGCCGACTCCAGCGCCAGGACGAGCACATCGGCGGCGGAGCTCGCTCCGTCCTTCGCGTGGGACCTCGAGGACATCAAAAAGCGCGACACCCTGATCGTTCTCGCCCCCTACAATTCCACCACGTACTTCCTCTATCGCGGCGAAGCGATGGGTTACGAGTACGAGCTGCTGAAGGACTTCGCAAAAGATGCCGGGGTCGAGCTTCGAGTCGTGCTGGTGCAGGATCGCGACAGCATGTTCAACCTGCTGCGCGCCGGGAAAGGCGACATCGCGGCAGCTCGCCTCGTTCCGCTTCCGCGGGACTCGGGGCGCGTGGCCTATACACGGGCGCTCTACCGGTCGGAGCCGGTCGTCGTACAGCAGAAGGCGCCTGTATCCAGGGCCATCGCGAGTCTGCCCGAGCCCGTCGATACCATCCTCAAGGCGGGGCCGGCCGAGAAGTCCCCTTCATTCGTCGCTCGGGTCAGGCTCGTAAGCAGGCCGGCTGACCTCATCGCCAGGCGCGTCGACCTCCCCAAACAGTCGCCCTATCTCGAGACGCTGATGGAGATCGAGGATAGCGTCACCGGGGACATCCACGTCGTCGAGCTCGACGCCTCGGACGACAAGCTCATTCGGGAGGTCTCCAAGGGCAACGTTGCGTATACCGTCGCCGAAGGAAACGTCGCCGAGCTCCAGCAGGCCTACTACAGGAATCTTCACGTGAGGCCGGTGATCGGTGCGGCAAAGAAAGTCGCGTTGGCGGTCAGGCCGAACGCACCCGTGCTGCTGAACGAGCTTAATCGATGGATCAGCGACGAAAAGACCGGGCCTCTGTTCAACCGGCTCTACAGGAAATATTTCACCGATCGGCGCGGCTACGAGGAGCGGGTGAAAAGCCGCTACCTGACCTCGGAGACCGGCACGCTATCGCCCTACGACAGGCTGCTGAAGCGGCACGCCGGATCGCTCGGCTGGGATTGGCGGCTGCTCGGATCGCAGATGTACCAGGAGTCGCGGTTCAAGCCGACGGCTCGGTCGTGGGCGGGCGCCACGGGCCTGTTGCAGCTGATGCCGGCAACGGGACGGCAGTTCGGCGTGCGCAATCCTAACGATCCCGAGCAGAACGTGGCCGGAGCAGTCCGTTTTCTGCAGTGGCTTACACGTTACTGGACACCCAAGATTCCCGATCCCCAGGAGCGGCTGAAGTTCATCCTCGCGTCCTACAACACCGGGGCCGGCCACGTCGAGGATGCGCAGCGCCTGGCGGCGGCGAACAACGACGACCCCAAGCGCTGGTCCGATGTGTCGTACTGGCTGCTGCAGAAATCGAAGCGTGAAGTCTACACCAGGCCGATGGTGAAGTACGGATTTTCGCGGGGCATCGAGCCGGTTACGTACGTTGCCATCATCCTGGACAGATTCGATCACTACAAGCAGTTCGTCGTGGACCAGATAGCACCGGACGGGGGCTAACGCCGCTTTAACAGCGACTTCAGCGCGCTCCGCTTCGTGATACGTCTGACGTACGACAGCTCGTCCCCGGCGAAGGGCATCGGTGTGACGCCGAACGTCTCCGTCAGCGCATTGTTCGCGACGGTGTTGTCGAGCGCGAGCAGGTCCAGCAGGTTCGATGTCACCGGGGGATTAGGAAGAAGACGTTGAGCGACAGCCACGATCGGCCGCAGGATCGAAAGGGGAACCGGCACCAGTGTCCGATGAGTTCCCATCGCGCTGAGGATCCGCTCCGTCATCTGACGCAGCGTCAGCGGCACTGACCCGCCCAGGTCGTAGATCTGGCCGAGGGTTTCCTTCTTTTCGAGTGAGATCCTGATCACCTTCGCGATGTCATCGACCGCCACCGGCTGAAAGCGGGCGCCACCGCCGCCGGGCAGAGGGAAGATCTTCGGCGTCAGAACGATCAGCCTGCCGAGGACGTTCACGAACTCGTCCTCGGGGCCGAAGATCACCGACGGCCGGAGGATGGTCCACTGCAGCCCACTGCTTTTGACCGAATCCTGGGCGACTCCCTTGCTGTGCAGAAACGGAAAGCGGGAAGCGCTGTCCGCCCCGTTCTGGGACATGAAGAGGATTCGCCGGACGCTCTCGGCGCGAGCGGCGGAGATGAGCCGCTCCGTCGCGGCCGTGTTCGACTGCAGGTAGGTCTCGCCTTTTTTCTCGATCGCAATGGCGGCGAGATGCACCACCGCGCCGCACCCGCTGAGCGCGGAACGGAGAGAGCCGGCATCACGGACGTCACCGACGCGGAGCTCGACGGGGAGCTGGCCGAGCTTCACCGTCGCGCGGGCCGGATCGCGAACCATCGCGCGGACCTTCCATCCATTTCTCACCAGCTCGCGGCAGGTGTGGATTCCGACGAGACCCGCCGCTCCGGTGACGAGCACCGGAAGCTTCCTGTCGGCGGTGAGGGCGAGCGGTTGCTCCGCGACGGCGGTAGCGGATCCCTCGCTCCCGTAGGAGAACGACGGCCCGCGAATCCGCATCAGCTCTTCTTGCCCTGGTCCACGCCGCGGGTCCCGCGGACGACGATCCGGTAGATCAGAAGAAATACCCCGACGGTCAGCAGGATATGAATCCAGCCCGGGGCCGCCGTCGTGAAGGTCACGACCGCCCAGAACACGAGCATCAGAACTGCTGCAGCAAGGCCTATATCCATTGGCAGAATCGTTGACGTTGGATGTTACCGCCGGTAATTTCAGACAGTCAGTATTGTATCAGCGTCAACAAAATACTGGCTGCATAACGTGGGCGGAGAACTCACTTTTTGAGCCAACAAGTCCTTCGGGTGGGTTCGATAAACTATGCTGACGTCAGGCCCCAGTGCGGGGAAGACGGTAGGCAGGGTGAGGACCTCAAAAATTCGACCGGGCTTCAAAAAACCTCTCCGTCCCATTTTTCCTGAAGCTCCGCCGGAACACCGGCGGAGCTTCTTGTTACGCGATATCTTACCTCAAACATGCCGCGCGTAACAGTAACTCGCCGCCTTCGGTTCAATGCCGCCCATCGCGTACACAACCCGGCCCTCTCCGAGGCGGATAACGCCCGGCTGTTCGGGAAGTGCAACAACCCGAACTGGCACGGCCACAACTACACGCTCGACGTGTCGGTGGAAGGCGACGTCGACGAGACCACCGGCTATGTCTGTGATCTTTCACAGCTGAAGGCGATCGTCGAGCGCGAGGTGGTCGATCACGTCGACCACAAGAACTTCAACCTCGACGTCGCGTTCATGAAGGGGGTGATCCCGACCTCCGAGAACATCGTGGTCGCCTTCTGGAAGATCCTCGCGGTACGAGTCGAGCCCGCGCGTCTGACGCGGCTCGTGTTGTGGGAAACCGAAAACAACTATGTCGAATACGCCGGCAAATAAGGACTTCGAGGACCTCGTTCGCAGGCAGATCGAGCTCCTGGGCGAGGACCCGAAGCGCGAAGGGCTCTTGAGGACTCCCGGGCGCGTCGCCGCGTCGATGGCGTTTCTGATGCAGGGATACGGCTCAACGGCCGAAAAAGTCATCGGAGACGGGATCTTCGCGGAGGCCCACGACAACATGATCATGGTGCGCGACATCGAGCTCTACTCGATGTGCGAGCACCATATGCTGCCGTTCTTCGGGAAAGCCCATATCGCCTACATCCCCAACGGCCGAATCGTCGGCCTCTCCAAGGTTCCGCGCATCGTCGATGTATTCGCCCGCCGCCTGCAGGTACAGGAGCGGCTGACCGAACAGATCGCGCAGGCCCTGTGCAGGGTGCTGAACCCGCGCGGAGTCGGAGTCGTGATCGAGGCGTACCATCTGTGCATGATGATGCGCGGCGTCCAGAAGCAGAACTCCAAGACGATAACCTCCGCGCTCACCGGCGCGTTCCGCGACGATCCAAAGACGCGCGACGAATTTCTTCGCCTCGCGCACAATGGCACGGTCTGACGCATGACTTCGCACTCGCCCGCGCTGAGTGGGCGGAGCGCAGTCGTGACGGGGGCGTCGCGCGGGATTGGCGCGGGCATCGCATCAGCGCTCGGAGACCAGGGAGTGCGGGTGGTGATGCTGGCACGGCACGAAGCGACTCTCAAGGCGCACTCAGCCCGCGTCCCTGACTCGATTCCGCTCGCCTGTGACGTTGCCGACCGCGACAGTGTCGCGCGTGCGGCCGGGCGGATTGCCGACGAGCTGGGAGGGGCCCCCGACATCCTCGTCAATAACGCCGGTCTTTTCCGGGTCTCGCTCGTGGAAGCGACGCCGGCCGAGACTTTCGCCGAAGTACTCGACACGAACCTGGTGGCGCCGTTCCTGTTCACACGCGCCTTCCTCGAGGAGATGAAGCGGCGCCGGAGCGGGCACATCGTGACGATAGGATCCATCGCCGACCGGACAGTGTTCACTGGGAATGCCGCGTATTCCGCGGCGAAGTTCGGCTTGCGCGCCCTTCACGAGGTGATGCGCGCGGAGCTCCGTGGCAGCGGTGTCAGAACCACTCTCATCGCCCCGGCCGCGACCGACACCGACATCTGGAAGGAAATCACCGTCACGGATCCGGCCGGCTCGCCTCATAGCGAGCGCCCGATGCTCGCTGTGCAGGACGTCGTGGCCGCAGTGATGTTCGCTCTGATCCAGCCCGAGAAGGTCAACGTCGACGAGCTGCGACTCTCCCGCAGTTAACGGTGTTCATCGAGCTGCTCGATCTGCTGCGCTGCCCGAGGCCGCACGACGAAACCTGGCTCGTCGCATCCTTCAAGACCATCAGCAACAGATTCGTCGAGACCGGCACCCTCGGCTGTCCCGTCTGTTCGGCGCAGTATCCGATCGTCGACGGGATAGCGGACTTCAGCGGCGGCATGAGCTCGCCTTCGTGCGACGGGAGCCGGTCGGTGGCGGGCCACAGCCGCGAGGAGCTGGCGGCGCGCATCGGGGCGTTTCTCGATGCCACCGAGCCAGGGGCGGTTGTTGCTCTTGGCGGTGTCTGGGCTTGTGCCGCGGAGGAGCTCAGCAATCTTACCGAGGTAAAGGTCTTCGCCCTGAACCCGGAGCCGGACGTCAAGGAGACGGCGACGGTCGGGCTGGTCCGCGTGGCGGCCGAAGTCCCGCTGGCCACCGATTCATGTCTCGGCATCGCGGTGGATGCGTGGTGCAACGCCGGAATTATCCCGGCGGCGGTGCGACCGGTACGGCCGGGAGGCAGGGTCGTCGGACCCGCCGCGATGGCGCCGCCAGCCGGGCTCGCGGTGCTGGCCCAGGACGCGGACTATTGGGTCGCGCGCAAAACCCCGAGCCTCATCCCCCTTCGTAAAGCGAGTCGATGAGCGCCTTGTAGTGCTTGTCGATCGCGCGGCGCTTCACCTTGAGCGTCGGCGTCAGCTCGCCCCGCTCGATCGAGAAGTCGTGCTCCAGCAGGCCGATCTTTTTCGGAAGCTCGAAGTTGGCGGTACCGGCCAGCTCCCCGGTTACCTCTTTCTCGATTTTCGCCTGGATGGTCGGCATTCTCAGGAGCTGGGCCCGGTCCGTCCAGATGATGTTCCGCTTCATCGCCCACTTCTCCAGCTGGTCGAAGTTCGGGACGATCAGCATCGAAGGGAATTTCCTCTTGTCGCCGAGCATTACCGCCTGCGCGACGTACTTGTTCGACTTCACTTTGTTTTCCAGCGGCTGAGGCGCGATGTTCTTGCCGCCGGCCGTGACGATGATGTCCTTCTTGCGATCGGTGATCGCGAGAAACCCGTCGCGCAGCTCGCCGATGTCGCCGGTGTGGAACCAGCCGCCCGGCTCCATGACTTCGCGTGTGGCGTCGGGCTTGTTGTAATACCCTTTCATCACGTGGGGACCGCGAGTGAGAATCTCGCCGTCGGAGGCGATCCTGATCTCCACTCCATCGATGGGCTTGCCGACGGTGCCGATGCGGAAGTTCTCGGGCGTGTTCACCGCGATGACGGGTGAGGTCTCGGTGAGTCCGTACCCTTCGAGAATGGTCAGTCCGGCGGCGTAGAAGAACTTGTTGATGTCCGACGCGAGCGGGGCTCCGCCGGAGACGAAGTAACGCAGGCGGCCGCCCGTCCTGGCTTTCAGCTTCGAGAAAACGAGCTTTTGCGCTATCCCGTATTGCCTGGCAAGTCCGCCTTTCGGCTCCCGTCCCGCCAGCCGCTCGTCAGCCCACCGCTCGGCGACGCCCTTCGCCCAGAAAAAGATTCTGCGCTTGATGAAGCTGCCTGTGAGCGCCGTTTCGAGGATGCGCGCGTACATCTTTTCGTAGAGCCGCGGCACCGAGAGAACAAGCGTCGGTCTCACCTCGGCGAGGTTGATCGGAACGGTATCGATCGATTCGGCATAGGCGATCGACGTCCCGGTCGCGAACATCAGGTAATGCCCCGCCATCCGCTCGAAGATGTGCGACAGCGGGAGGAAGCTGAGCCCGACGTCGCGGCCCTCGAAGGGGATCGCCTTCATCGACGCCATGACGTTGGAGTAGATGTTGTCGTGAGTGAGCATCACGCCCTTGGGCTCACCAGTCGTTCCGGAGGTATAGATCAGCGTGGCCAGGTCGTCCGGCTTGACGCTGAGGGCGTCAGCGCGGAACTGGTCGATGGTCTCCTTCGTCTCTCCGGCTGCTCCCCGGGTTTCGAGCGTGGCGATGGACATGTCGGCGAGCGGGCCAAGCTCGTCGAAGCTGATCACCCAGCGCAGTCCCGGCACGCCGGCGCGGATCTCCCTGATCTTCTCACCCTGCTCGCGGTTGGAGACGAAGATTCCGACCGCACCTGAATCCTTCAGGATGTAGGCGATCTGATCGGCGGGGAGTGTCGGGTATACCGGGACGTCGGCAAGCCCGGCGGTGAGGCACGCGTAGTCGGCTATCGCCCACTCCGGCCTGTTCTCGGAGAGAATCGCGATTCTGTCGCCGCGTCTCGCGCCGAGCGCCGTCATCCCCCGCGCGGCGTGGCGGACTCGTGTGACCACCTCGCCATGAGAGATGGGGCGGTAGGTGCCGCCGATCTTCACCTGCAGCGCATCCGGCCGATTGAACTTCGCGACGGCCTCGAAAAAAAGCTGTGTTAGCGTTCCGGGAGCGGGACGCGGTCCACCTCGAGTCTCCATCGCCGCCTCTTGAAAAGGTCTACGGGGTTTGCGGCCGCGCCACGACTACGAGCCGCACCGGACTGCCGCTTATCGGTGTTCCCCGGTACCTGACCGTGGCGTTCACGATCACCGAATCGACTTCTGAAAAAAGATACAGCGGACTTATTCTCACCGCCCGGCCCGCGACGCCGCCGGCGTCCGTTGTATCGATCGAAGAGAGAGCTGACCCGCTCACCAGGGCCGCAAGACGCGGATCACTCGCCGAAACGACTCCAAAACTGACGATGTACGCTCGCACCGCGGTGTCGTCCGGCGCGGTACCGTGCGTCACCTTGACGGTGAGCTGTGCTGAAATCCTGCTCGTGGTGTCGGTGCGTGAATAGGTCACCGTATCCCGTCCGTCGACCACCGAGACGAGATCGGGTCGCAGCGTGGTTTCGATGTTCCGCAGCGCCTGGAGCGAACCAACCGTGGCAATGATTCGGGCCGGCGTCGAGCGAAGGCTGTCGCCCGTCACCACTCCCGAAATGCTGTCGACTGAAATTCCGGCGTCGGGAGCGAAAAAGCGGATGGGCGCGGAGGCGATCTCTTCACCGCGGTGGTTGAAAGCGCGGACAACGGGCACCGAGATCGCACCGGTCGTGTCGCGCAGGCTGTCCCCAACGACCACGGATGGGGACGGAAGCGGGTCGAACTGCAGCGACAGCACTGAATCGGAATTGTCACTGACGTCGACGCAGGCGGCCGCCAGGGCCGCGACGACCACGACCGCACCGCGACGGATCATGTCAACCGGTCGGCGAGCAGCGTCGCGAGGTTGACATACGCCTGTGAAGCCGGGTCGGCGGGGTTGCGCACCACGACGGGCTGGCCCGCGGCGAAGGCATCGGCGGTAGCGATCGTGCGCGGGATCATCACGTCGAACACGATGTTCGCCGGAAGATGTCGTCTCACATAATCAACTACCCGGTCGCTGGCCGGATTGTTCGGCTCGTACATGGTCAGCAGGATGCCATCCAGAGTCAGCCGCTCATTGACGGTCACGATATCCTGGATTCCGCGAAGAATTTGCGGCGTCGTCTGGAGTGCCAGCGGCTCGCACTGGAGCGGGACGATGACGTGCTCGCTGGCGCTCAGAACTTTTCTGGTGATGGTTCCCAGTCCAGGCGGTGTATCGACGACCACGACCTGGCACCGCTGCTCCGCCATGCTGAGGAGGTCACGAAGGACGTCAGTCTCGCGTACCAGCTGCTGGTAAACCGCGTGATCCGCCTCGTCCGCCACGGATCCGGCAAGAATCACCCTGAGCCAAGGCAGGGCGGTCGGAAGAATGACATCCCTGAGATTGCTGCCGCCGTTCAGGTAATCGGCGAAGCCGGCGGTGGAATGCCCCCGCTGTAATCCGGCGCCGTATCGAACCGAGCCCTGAGGGTCGACGTCGATCAGCAACGTCTTCATTCCCCGCCGCGCGAACGCGGCGGCGAGATTGACTGCGGTTGTGGTTTTGCCGACTCCCCCCTTCTGGCTTACGACGGCTAGAACCGCTCCCATCTATTCGAGCATTCCCGGATACTCATTGGTCTTGAGACGCTGGTTCGGCGGAGTCGGTGGCGGGGGTCCGGCGCTCTTCAGCTCTTCGAGGGTTTTTCGCGCGTGCTTCACCCAGCGTTCGGATTCCGCGCTGTGGGGAGGGTCGTTGAGAAACGCCTCGAGGTGGTGCGACGCATCGTTCACCTCTCCGCGACGGAGCAGCAGGAACGCCAGTCCGTAGTGCGCGCCGGAAAGCCCGGGCTCGAGGGCGAGGGCGCGGCGGTAGCAACGGGCCGCTTCGTCCATCTGTCCGAGCTTGGAGTAGGCGATCGCCATGTTCAGCAGAACTTTGTGATTGTTCGGCGTCTGGCGAAGGGCGAGCCGGTACGACGTCAGGGCGGCGTCGAAATCGCCCTGGCGTTCCAGCGCGAGAGCCTCGTTCAGGTAGTCGAGGTTCTCGGTTGACGGCTTCGACTTTCCGCCGGTGAGGCGGTCCCAGAACGACATTCGGTCGAATCTACCCTGAGAGAAGTGTGAAGGCTAGCTTAACTCTAACTGCTTTTCACCCAACAATTTGAGAGCGAAATGTCACCGCGCAAACACACGGTTGACGCCGCCAAAGGCGTGCTCGAAATCGACTGGCCGTTCTTTGGTGAATTGTCGCGCGGACTCGCGCTCAAGGTTGCGCGTGCGTACGACCCGGATATCGTGATCGGCATTGCCACGGCCGGCGTCATTCCCGGCGCCGTCATCGCCGCGATACTCGGCCGCGAGTTCCATTCCATCATCGTGAGCAGGAGGTACAAGGCCGCCAGCGCGCGTGAGGCGCCGACGATCTTCGGCAACGCTCCCTCTGAAGCGCGCGGCCAAAGAGTGCTGATCGTGGACGAGACCTGTGATTCGGGGGATACCATTCGACTCGCGATTTCAGCGGTGGTCGAAGCGGGCGCATCCGAAGTACGCACCGCGGTGGCGTTTCAGACCGGGCCGTACGCTCCCGATTTCCACGCGATCGCGACGGAAAGCACCATCGTTCTGCCGTGGGATAGAGAGATACTCATCAAAGGGGAGCTGAGGGCGAATCCGCTGTACGCGCAGGCACTCGGGACGTAACTGCGGACTGCGGACTGACTGCGGACTGCGGGATAACTGCGGAATGCGGACTTACTGCGGACCGCGGACTACTAACTGCGAACTGCGGACGCAGTGCGGGCTGGCGACTGCGGACTAACTGCGGTCTAACGACTGCGGACTAAACCGAATCCGGGCCTGTGCAGTTTTCAGTTTATACGCTTCTAACGGGTTCACGGAACATAGTTGATTACTGGAGCGAATCGATGCGCGTCCCCCGGTCGCCAGTCGCCAGTCGCCAGTCCTCAGTTCGCAGTAAGTCCGCAGTCCGCAGTTCACAGTACGTCCGCAGTTCGCAGTTAGTAGTCCTCAGTCCGCAGTTAATCCGCATTCCGCAGTCCTCAGTCCCCGAAGCTATAGCTCTCCTTCCCCCAGATTCTCCCAGCTTTCTCCCCTTGCGATGCGCTCGTACGCGTGCTCGAGCATCTCCGGCGTTCCCGCGAGGAAGCGACAACGTTCGCTGGCGCCGCTGCGGCACTCGATCTCCATTACCGCCACCGGGTAGTCGGCGACGCAGCCCAGGAAACCGGCAAGGGTTCCCGTCGTGAGGTGGCAGCCGGACTCGCCCTGGCCGTGGAGCTCCGCTTCCCAGCACCCCTCGATGTCGAGCACCGCCATCGCATCGTGGAGCGATCGAAACGACACCTTGCCCCAGCCCGCGCGCTGAAAGAATTCGGCCGCGCGGGACGAGAACTCGTCGATGGGCATATCCTTGACCGACTGGACACCGACGTCGGTCAGC
This sequence comes from Gemmatimonadaceae bacterium, assembly GCA_035760325.1. Classification (GTDB taxonomy): domain Bacteria; phylum Gemmatimonadota; class Gemmatimonadetes; order Gemmatimonadales; family Gemmatimonadaceae; genus UBA4720. The sequence continues at coordinate 7,552 of DASTTD010000108.1, read as the reverse complement.
CAGGATTCGAAGGCATGAAAGAGAGACTCGGCGCCGGCGAAGCCCGCTTCGCGCAATGCGTCGGGCCCGCCTCCGTTCGCGCCGGCGACGCGGAGGCGAAGATCGCGCAGCGTCCTGTGCGCGAACCCAATCAGCTCGGGAGCTTCAGAAGTCGTCATGCGAGGTAGGACGATCTCACGACCGAGATGTTGCGGAGGATCGCGTCCGGCGCAAGAGGTCGGCCTCGTCGATTATCTCGACACCGAGCGATTTCGCCTTCTCGAGTTTGCTGCCCGCCTGTTCACCGGCCACGACGAGGTTGGTCGACTTCGAGACGGATCCGGTCAGTCGCCCGCCCGCCGCTTCGATCAGCGCCGTCGCTTTCGCTCGGGTCAGCGTCGGCAGTGTGCCGGTCAGCACCACGGTCATCCCGCTCAGCGGACCCCCAGCCACCACCGCGCGGGGCTCGATGAAGTTCACGCCGGCGGAGCGCAGCTTGTGAACGAGGACTTTCGCGGCCGGATCAGAGAAGTAGTCGACGACCCCGTTCGCGATGGTCGCACCGATTCCGCGCACGCTCACGATGTCTTCCGCCGAAGCGGCAGCGATGGCATCGAGGGTGCCGAAGTGCTGCGCGAGGAGCTGTGCGGCGATGGATCCCACGTGTCTGATGCCGAGTGCGTGGAGCAGTCGTGACAGCGGCTGCGATTTCGATGCCTGTATCGCCGCGATCAGGGCATCCGCTCCCTTCGCCGCGTAACCTTCCAGCCTGAGAAGGTCTTCTCTCGTGAGGTAATAGATGTCGCCTGCATCGCGGACCAGACCCTGGCTCACCAGCTGCTCGATGCGCGCGTACGAAAGCCCGCGGATGTCCATCGCTCCGCGCGAGGTGAAGTGGACGAGCCCTTCGAGCTGTCGTCCCGGACAGGCGATGTTCGGGCAGTAAATCGCGGCCTCCCCTTCCTCCCGCGTCACACGGGTTCCGCACGCCGGACATTTCGAGGGCATTCGCCACGGCTTCTCGGTTCCGGTGCGCTTTTCCGGAACCGGAGCGATGATCTGAGGAATCACTTCGCCCGCCCGCTTGACCTGCACCCAGTCTCCGACGCGCAGATCCTTCGAGACGATCAGATCCTCGTTGTGCAGTGTCGCGAGCTTCACTATCACTCCGCCGATCTCGACGGGCTCGAGCACCGCGAACGGATTCAGCGCCCCCGTTCGACCGACGTTGACTTCGATGGCAAGCAGCTTCGTCTCGGCAATGTCGGGGGCGAATTTTCGGGCGATCGCCCAGCGCGGCTCGCGGCCCCCGACGACGCCAAGCTCTTCCTGCAGCCGCAGCGAGTCGACCTTCACCACGCCGCCGTCGATCGCGAAGTTGAGGGTCCCGCGGACGTCGTGCTCGATCTCGTGCGCCCAGCTTTCGACGTCGTCGAGGGTGGGGCAGCGGCGCCAGCTCGGGGCGACAGGCACTCCCCATTTCACGAGTGCCTGAAGTAGATCGGACTGGGTCTCGAACGGCAACTGCTCGCCATCAGGCGCGGCGACCGAGTAGCCATAGAATCTGAGCGGGCGGGAGGCGGTGATCGCGGGATCCAGCTGGCGGAGGCTGCCGGCGGCGGCATTGCGGGGATTCGCGAATACCGCGTCCCCGCCGCGCGCTCGCTCGGCATTCATCTTCTCGAAGCGATCGAAGGGGAAATAGACTTCGCCTCTGATCTCGACTCTTCCCGTCGGCGCACTGTCGTCCAGGCGCAGCGGCACATCACGTATCGTCCGGAGATTGACCGTCACGTCCTCGCCGACGGTGCCATTGCCACGCGTCGCGCCCATCACGAAGACGCGGTTCTCATATGTGAGAGCGACCGCGGTGCCATCGATCTTCAGCTCGGCGGTGTATCCGGAGTCCCGTACCTCGCTACCCGCGATCTTGAGCAATCTCTCCTCCCACGCCCGCAGCTCTTCGTCATTGAACGCGTTCCCCAGTGAGAGCATCGGGCGGAGATGCTCGTGCTTGGCGAGCTGGCTCTGTGCTTCCGCGCCGACTCGCCGCGTGGGTGAGTCGGGTGAAGCGAGGTCCGGAAACGCTGCTTCCAGCTCGAGCAGCTCCCTGAACATTATGTCGTAGGCTGAATCCGGGATCGTCGGCCGGTCCAGCACGTAGTACTCGTGAGCCGCGCGGTTGAGCGCCGTGCGCAGCTCGGCGGCGCGATTATACGGTTCGCTGCCCCGCCTGGGTTCGGACGGCGGGTTGAGTGGGCGTGGTTGGTCCCTTTCCTGTTCCTTCGGTGACCGGCGTGTCGCCATTCGACGTGGTTTTTCCCTGCTGATGTGTGTTGAAGTCCGCGCTGTCGAAGCGCACCACCCGGTTGCGTCCGGTTTCCTTCGCTACGTAGAGCGCGTCATCCGCGGTCCGAAGCAGTGCTTCCTGATCCTTCACTTTCGGGTGAGGCGAGGCGCTCACACCACAGCTCATGGTCCGTTTGAGCGTCCCGCTGGGGAATGAAAATGTATGGCTCGCGACCTTCTCGCGCAGCCGCTCGGCGAACGTGACGGCGGCGTCCAGCACCGTACCGGGAAGGATAAGCAGAAACTCCTCGCCCCCGTACCGCCCCACGCGGTCGATCTCCCGCGCTTCGTCCTTGAGCAGCTTCGCGAACTGCTGAAGCACGGCATCGCCCGCCTGGTGACCATAATCGTCGTTGACGCTCTTGAACTTGTCGATGTCGCACATCACGATCGCGATCGGCTCGTGCAATCGCAACGAATGCTCCCACATTTCGTGCAGCCGCTCTTCCAGCGAGCGCCGGTTGTCGACCTTCGTCAAACCATCGGTGAGCGAGATCTCGCGAAGCTTGTCGTTGAGAGCCGACAGCTGCTTCTCCCGCTCGGCCACCTCATTCTGGAGCTTCTTGATGCGGAGCAGCGAGTTCACCCTCGCTTCGAGCTCGGCGAAGTTGATCGGCTTGGTGATGTAGTCGTCCGCGCCGGCATCGAGCCCCTCGACTTTGTTCTCCGTCGAATCGAGCGCGGTCTGCATGATCACGGGAATGAAGGGAAGGGCGGAGTTCTTCTTGAGCCTCCGCACCACTTCGATGCCGTCCATTTTGGGCATCATCACATCGAGGAGGATGAGGTCGGGACACTGCCTGTCGACCTGGTCGAGCGCGGCCTGTCCATCTCCGGCGCTGTCCACGATGTACCCGCGCGCCTCGAGGCGAGCGCGCAGCAGCTCTATGTTGTCCTCGTGATCGTCTACGACAAGGATGCGGTACTTGCTCTTTGCCTCAGGCTCCATTGTTCTTGCCGAGGAACCGCTGGACTTCGGCCACTACGGCTCTGGGCTCACACGGTTTGGCGAGATATCCGTCGCACCCGACTTCCATTGCCTTCTCCCGATCGGAGGCGAGGGCGTGGGCGGTAAGCGCGATGATAGGGATCTTCTTCGTGGCGGGGTCGTGCTTGAGCACCTGGGTCGCTTCCCAGCCGTCGATGATCGGAATGGAGATGTCCATCAGTATCAGATCAGGCTGCTCGGAGCGAGCCTTGGCAATCCCCTCCTCACCGTTAAGAGCCTCGGACACTTCGTAACCGAAGTGCTTGAGAATGGTGGAGTAGACTATCCGGTTGTCTTCATTATCCTCGACGAGCAACACCATCTTACCAGAACTGCTCATTCATTACCTCGCACGGCTATTGCTGGATACCCTCCACAGGCAATAATCTTACCAGCACCTGCCATGCTTAACTCCTACGAGCAGTCCAGAGCCGCTTCGCCTACCGTCAAGGCGCCTCCACCAGGGTCGGTTGCTCAGCCTGACTCGGACGGACTTCCCTACGAGACCGTTCCGGACTGGAACAACATCGGGCTTTTCGCGGCAGGCGTCGCCGTGGGGGCTGTACTCGGTGCTGCGATCGCCCTCCTCATGGCGCCGGCGACGGGCGAGGAAACGCGGCACAGTCTCTCGCGCCGGGTGAGGCGTCTCCGCGGCGATGACGACGTGTGGGACGAGCTGGCCGAGGAGCTGGAAAGAGCCGCCGCCGAAAGGCGGGAGAAAGCCCCCGAGGAGACCGTCGAAACCTAGAGCGCCCGCAGGCCCCTGTCGGCCTGCGCCTTGTACCGGCGGTCGTTGTAGTCCGTTGCCGGGAGCTTTATCGCCATCTCGAATTCCGCCCTCGCCTTCGCCTTATTCCCGACGTCACGGTATATCTCCGCGAGGTCCACGCGGTGGACGATGCGCTCCGGCTCCAGGGCCACGGACTCCTCCATGTAGCGCTGCGCTTCGGTCCAGCTCGCCGAGCCAAACACCTTCCCGCCCAACAGGTTCCGGGCGAGCATCCTGGAGAATCCATTCAATCTCATCACTTCGGCGTTCCAGACACCCATCACGTGCAGGCACCCCGCATGTTTGGGGTTCAGCTTGAGGCATTCGAGCGCGTGTCCACGAACCTCGGTCGCGTACCTGACTCGAGTTCTCGTGCCCTGGGTCAGAGCGTTCTTACCGAGCGCGCGCGCCAGGTGAAAATGTCCCTCGGCGTCGGCCGGGGTGGCCTCGACGGCGCGGCGGGCGTACAGCTCCGCCTTTCCATACATCAGGCTCCGCCTCTCAGCGTCATTCTCGTATGATCCGATGTCCACCAGGGTGCGCGACGCTTTCCAGAGAGCCTCGTAATCCCTGGGATCGGCGGCGATCGCCGCTTCGTAGTGAGCGAGGGCAGCAGGTGCATCCAATGCGACGTATTCTTCGTCACCGAGAGCCGTGTGTGATTGCTCGGACTGCGCCGTGCCGGCGGATGCGACAACCAGCAGTGATACGAGGGCGAGTCGAATAGCGCGCATATGAACCTCAAGAGCGATGAAAAGTGATCCTTAGGACTACCCCTGCAGGCGGTAAATGATCGTACCACGCCTGATCGAGCGCAAACGGGATGGGCATGTACTCGACGCCGCCGAGCTCCGCGAGCTCGTGCTTGCCTACGCGGAAGGGCTGGTACCCGATTATCAGATGGCGGCGCTGCTGATGGCCATCTACTTTCGCGGCCTCGATCGCACCGAAATGCACGCGCTGACGAGCGCAATGCTCGACAGCGGAAGTCGCCTCGACCTTTCCCGCATTGCGCTGCCGCGAATCGACAAGCACTCGACCGGCGGTGTCGGCGACAAAGTCTCCGTCGTGCTCGCGCCTCTGATCGCCTGCCTTGGCGTGGCGGTGCCGATGATGTCGGGGCGCGGGCTCGGACATACCGGAGGAACCGTCGACAAGCTCGAGTCGATCCCGGGGTTCAGGACCACGCTCTCACTCGACGATGCGGAGCGCCAGATCAGGAAGATCGGCTGCGCGATGCTGAGTCAGACCAGCGAGATCGTGCCCGCCGACCGCATGCTCTACGCGCTGCGCGATGCGACGGCGACAGTCGAAGTAATCCCGCTCATCGCATCGAGCATCATGAGCAAGAAGATCGCGGAGAGCCTGACCGGGCTCGTGCTGGATATCAAGCGAGGCTCGGGCGCGTTCCTTCCGCAGCTGGAAGACGAGCTTGCGCTCGCCGACGCGATGATCGATCTGGGGGCGCGGCACCAGTGTCCGGTCGTGGCGCTGCTGACCGCGATGGACCGGCCACTGGGATGGGCGTGTGGCAACGCGCTCGAGATCGCGGAGTGTGTCGAGATCCTGACCGGAGGAGGCCCCGCTGACCTGCTCGAAGTCACCCTCGCACTCGGAGCGGAGATGCTCCAGCTCGCTTCGGTGTGCTCGACGCCGGCAGCGGCGCGCCAGATGATGTCGGATGCGATCGCGTCAGGTAAGGCGTTGCGCAAGCTGGAGGAGATCATCGTCGCGCAGGGTGGTGACAAGCGGATTCTGAGCGATCCCGCCCGTCTTCCTCAGGCCTCGCACCGAGCCAGGTTCGCCGCGCAGCGGGACGGGATCATCCAGACGGTCGAGCCGAGAGCGGTCGGCTACGGCGTCATCGCGCTGGGTGGAGGGCGGCGCAACATGGATGACAAAATCGATCCTTCCGTGGGCTACGTGCTCACTGCCAAACCGGGAGATGCGGTCGCGAAAGGCCAGCCGCTCGCGACCATCTACGCGCGGAGCGCGAGCGACCTCGATGTCGGTAAAAAAGCGCTCGAGCAGGCGATCGTCATCGGGGACGCGGCCGCACGGTCGCTTCCTCTCGTTTCCCACCGCATTACCCCCCACGGAGTGGAGGTCATAGCGTAGGATCCTGTACAGCTTCTTCCGCCTGCCCGAGATGCCGGTCCTGGTGCCGTGGGAGAATGTGAAGCGCCGAGTAGGCATTGTATCGGATGCGCCCGCCAAACGGCGAGACGATTTTGATGTCGGAGAGGTGGTAGTATTCCGCCTGCCGCGTGATGGCGATCAGGTCGTCCTGCAGGCGATCGAATTCAGCGAGCGCTTCGATGCGATCCGGTGTGATTTGAGGAACGAAATCACCGGCCGTTTTCACGCGACCAATTCTGCGCTTACCAATGGTCCACAGCGGACCGACCATTTTCCAGAAGAGCCAACCGAGAAAATCCCGCCGGTGATGCCCTGGAGGGACAGCGGCCTTCGTGGCTGATTCGAGCGCGCGCCGCAGCAGCGGAATGTACGCGCGCGAGGTGAGGTTCAAATGCTCGACGCATTCGGCGGCGGACCAGCGTTCGGGACGCGGGCGGCTTTTCCAGCGGGCATTCGGCAGATTGTCGGCGAGTCGATGAAGCCTGGCCTGTGCCGACTCCAGCTCGTTCACGATCTCGGCCAGCTGTTGCTGCATATCATTTCAGATGGACTGTCCCGGTGCGTCGGGAAACTCCGTTCTCGTTGAACGCTTCGATGGCGAAATAGTATTCCTGCCCGACCGTGAGCGCCCTGATCTCCAGTGGGTCCTCGTCATGGAACCGCTGGTAGGTCTGATAGAGCTTGTTCGGCGCGATTCCCCAGAGGACGTTGTAGCCGATCGCGCCGGGCGATTTCTCCCAAGTCACGAACGCGTTGCGAGCATCCGAATCGCGGCGAACGGACAGTCTCCCCGGAGCGGACGGGGGTTTCCCTGATCCGTTGCCGAACACACGGATGTCACTGATGGCCAGATTGGGCGCAGAGGAATGGACGTGCTCATATCTCAGGTATCGGGCACGCACCGGTGCGGGGAGCTCGACATACGCGTTCGGCCGGTCGCGCCTCTCCGGCGTGAGGTCCGCTATCGTCGTCCAGCTGATCCCATCGCGCGAGGCGCTGACCCGGAACTGGGTATAGACCGGAGTCTCGCTGCCGTAGATGTTCGACTTGTAGTCGACATAGTTCACCTGTAGCGCGCGGAGATCGTGCTCTCTCTCCAGGTCGACACGCACCCACTGATCCGCGGCGTTGCGCGCGGCGACCCAGAAGGTGCGCGGGTTCTCGTCCGTGATGTTTCGAGCGGGGAACGTGTCGAGCGCGGAGGAAACCATCACCGGCTTCCGGTAGGACAAGAGCATCCAGCCCGTGAAGAGCTCGCTGGGATTCTCCCACTTCTTCGTGGGCAGGTAGTGAGGGAAGTCGCCGAAGCGTGTATCGGCGAACATCTG
>DASTTD010000107.1:0-4500 GCA_035760325.1 Gemmatimonadaceae bacterium | reverse complement strand
AAGGTAGCCGATTCCCCGGCGGGCGCGCCTGAACATCGGGAGATTGGTGAGATCCTCTCCGTCGAGCATGATTCGCCCCGATTGCGGCTGGATGAGGCCCACGATCATGTAGAACGTGGTTGTCTTTCCTGCTCCATTCGGGCCCAGCAGACCGACGATCTCGCCCTGGCGAAGATTCAAGGCGACGTCGTTGACGACTTTCCGCCCTCGATAGGTTTTGGTCAGTCCAGCCGCCTCCAGCAGGCTACCGCTCAATACCGGCGTGCTGGCCGGCGTCGCAATGGCGAGCCGGGAATGCTCCCCGGTCATGCGCATTGTGCGGGCGAATTCCCCGCGCGTTGGCGCAATGTCCCGCCATAGCTCCGGAACGACCGTCACCGTCGCCGCATCACTTTCCGTGTCCGGCCCGAGCGGCAGTATCACCCCCATTTCCGCCAGCCGCGGCAGCATCGAGGTGGTCAGATATGCTCTGACTTCATCCTGGGCCAGCCGGCCCGCTTCCCGATCGGCGTCGTGGCCCTTCGCGCGCAGCGCGCGCAGATGGTCCTCGCGATAGTAGGCTGCCACGTCCCGAACCCTGGCAACGCCGGCTTCGTCTGCCGCGCGGACGATGGCGTCTACCGCGAATCCGTCGAGCCTGTCGTTTTCCGATCCCGTGATCAGCCGGCGAACGCTCTCGGGCAGATTGCGGCCGTTGCTCACGGGCGGATTCCTGGCGGGCGAGACGGCTGCGGGCGAGGCTGAGTGGTGGCTGGCCGGGCGGTGGGACTCGTGGGCGGAGCGCCAGGAGCCGGAGCTGTTCCTGCGGCCGGCTCCTCGGCGGGCTCGATAAGGAGTCCGGTCGCCTGATCCGTGACCGTCACGGTCGCGACACTTTTGTCTTCGAAGTCGATCTCGATCGTTCTGCCTCGAACGTAGTTCACGCTGGGCTGGGTCGCGACGCCCTTCGAGTTCTTCATCTGATAATAGGATTGCGCTGAGCCCATTGCCACGATCTGCCGCACCTGCGGGCGGCTGGTCGTATCTCCGGTGGCCACGGAGTCGAAGCGCGCGACAATAGTATCGCCGCGGAGCCAGTCGCGTTCGGAGGTGACGAGCCCCGAGTCGGGGGCGGAATTGGCGAAAGCCGTTCCAACTGCCCGCACTTCCTGGATGCGCTGGCCCGGCATCATGGCATCGATCGAATCCGCGATTATCTCACGCTCCGGCGAGATGGCGCGCGCACGTTTCCCACTGCCCCACGCGAAGGTTCGCTGGAGCTGACTCGCCGCGAGCCGCAGATCTATGGTGTCCGCGAGCAGCTCGAGATCCTGGCTGATCACCCGGCCGTTCGGGGTTGCGACCACACGCTCGAGCTGACGGCTCCGCGAAAAGAGATCGATGACACCTCCAATCAGCGTGAACGGCCGGCTACCCCTGGCTTCAATGCTCGGGGAGCCCATCAGGCGCGCGAAATCCCGGCCCGAGTCCATGAATGCCGAGTCGCTCTTTGCCAGGAGATCAGGCCGAGTGATCTCGACCTGAAGTGATGCGTAGACCAGGCTGTCCCCCTCCATGACGATCCGGTTCGCGACGACGTGTGCGGTGTCCGGAGGCCTGCCGCGCCCTGTCGTGTCTTTTTGCACGAGCGTCACTCGCGGGCGTGAGGGAGCGACCATCCGCGACAGCGGGCGTTGCGGAGTGCTCCGGTAGTAATCCACCACCGGACCGCGCAGCGTGCTACCGCTGGACATCACCGCCACGACATCCCCTTCCGCGTGGAGATGATCACTTGCCTGGTAATAGGTCATCGTGCGTGACGTCACCGTTGCGCGAGGCTCGGTGTACCGGACGTTGCCGGTGAGAAAAAGACGAGCCTCAGCCTCGTAGTATTCGGCGCTGTCGGCTTTCAGCAGATTGCCCTGACCGATGCAGCGAGCCACCACGCCCCCTCCCAGGAACGTGGTAGCCACGCCCGCGGGATTCCGGTAGATGTTCACCCGGGTGTTCGGGTTGAGATTCGCCGGAAATTCCATGTCGCAGTTCTGCGGGAGCTCCTGCGCGGAACCCGTTCTTGCCGCGGATATGGCGAAGATCAGGCAAAGAAGCCGCGGCTTCATCTCAACCGCTGCGGCGTTGAGGTGGTTGTCGGAGCGGCCGGGGTAGCGGAAGGCGGTGTGGAAACCGGAGCCTGACCGGAAGGCGCCGCGGGACCGGTGGAGATGTTGCGCGCGACGCCACTGAATCCTTTCAGAATCCTGATGTTGTTCATGTTGGGATCGGACCTGAAGCCAATCCCCTCCAGACGCCGGTTGGGCTCGGTGAGCACGAACGCGCTGTCGCTCGAGATCTCGTTCCTTCCCTGATTGTAGATGAGCTCCGACGTCTCCAGCCGGCGGCCATCCTCGGATACCACTACGACGTTCTCTCTGGCCACCATCGTCGCGAGACGCGTGTTGTACGTTCCTCGCCGCGACGTGAGCACCGCATCGCGTACTCCGGTGGTGGTGAAGAACGTGGTATGGACCCTTTCCAGCTCGGCCCGGGTGTTTTCGTCGAAGAAGTATGCGGTGTCGGCATTGAGCAGCGCGCGCGATATGCCCTGGCTCGTCAGGCTGAACTTGAGGCCGAACATCACCTGGTCGGCGGAGTCGGCGAGCGCCGACCCGCGCGCGGTGGGAAGCGCTTTCTTCTCCGCGCAGGCGGCAATCGACAGAAAAGCAAGGCCGAGCAGCACCACTGCGCGCACTAGATGACTCCGGCGCGCATCAAGTCGTGGAGGTGGATGACGCCGACGACAGTGCCGGCTTCGTCCAGAACGGGCATGGAGATGATGCCGTGGGTTTCCATGCGATAGACCACCGCGCTCCCGAGCTCGTCGGCGCGCGCCGTCTTCGGGTTTCTGTTCATCACTTCTCTGACCGGTACCGGAAATACGTTTTCCTCGTGCTCCATCAGGCGGGACAGGTCACCGGTAGTAATGACGCCGCTCACCGTCCCGTCAGTCTCAGTGACTATCGCTATTCCCCGCCGCTCGGCCAGCAGCACCACCGCTTCCCGCATGGTGGCGCTCGCGGGCAAGACGGGAACCCTGTCTGTGATCATCACATCTGATACCCGCGTCAGGAGCCGACGGCCCAGCGCGCCGCCTGGATGCAGCCGCGCGAAGTCCGCGGCGTTGAAGCCTTTCTCCTCGAGCAGCGCGATGGCGAGGGCGTCACCGATGGCGAGTGCCACGGTGGTGCTGGTTGTCGGGGCGAGGTCGTGAGGACAGGCTTCCTCTTTCACCCAGGCGTCCAGCGTGACGTCGCTGTGGCGCGCCAGGGCGGACTTCACGTTGCTGGTGAGGGCGATCGTGGAGACGCCCAGTCGCTTCAGGTGGTCGAGCAGACCGAGCACCTCGCTCGATTCCCCGCTCTTCGAGATCAGGATCGCGACGTCGGACGCTCCGACCATGCCGAGATCGCCGTGAACGCTGTCCGCCGGGTGAAGGAAGTTGGCAGGGGTTCCCGTCGATGTGAGCGTTGCGGCGATCTTGCGGCCGACCAGGCCCGATTTCCCCACTCCCGACACGATCACGCGCCCGTTGGAGTGCGCGATCGTCTCTACCGCGCGGGCGAACTCGTCTCCAATGCGACGCTCCGCTTCGGCGAGCGCATCGGTCTCCATTCGTACAACGCGGCGTCCACGCTCGACGATGTCCTGGCGGCTCACTGATTCACGCGAGTCCAGATATCGACGGCCCGATTGACGAGATCCTCGAGCGCGGTCAGCGGCAGCATGTTCGGTCCATCGCTGGGCGCCGTGTCCGGATTGGGATGGGTCTCGATGAACAACGCCTGCGCCCCCGCCGCGATCGCGGAAAGAGCCAGCACGGGAACGAACTCACGCGCTCCGCCGCTAGCTCCATCGGGCCCCTGGCCCGGCTTCTGGACGCTGTGAGTCGCGTCGAAGATCACCGGGGCGCCGCAGACCTCCCGCAATCGGGTAAATGAGCGCATGTCGACAACCAGATCGCCGTACCCGAAAAACGTGCCCCGTTCGGTGACGGCAATGTCCCGCGACCGGCCGGCTTGCCTGGAGTCGCCGCGGATCTTCTGCACGGCGCCTCGCATTCCTTCGGGCTGCAGCCACTGACCCTTCTTGACGTTGACCGGTTTTCCGGTGGCGCCGGCGGCTTCGAGGAGGTCAGTCTGGCGGCATAGAAACGCCGGGATCTGCAACGCGTCGACGATGTCCGCCACCTGTGCGCATTGATCAGGCGCGTGCACATCGGTCAGCACCGGCAGGCCGGTGCCTGCTCGCACTCTCTCCAGGGCGGCAAGCCCGGCGTCGATCCCCGGCCCGCGTGCCGCATCGCGGTTCGAACGATTTGCCTTATCGAAGCTCGCCTTGTAGATGATGCCGCCGGGCACCCGCTCCGACAGACGGGCGAGCGCATCTCCGACCCGAAGGTTGAGATCGTCGGTTTCCAGAACGCACGGTCCGGCGATCAGGAAAAACCTGCCCGACGGGAATAGT
>DASTTD010000106.1:0-3252 GCA_035760325.1 Gemmatimonadaceae bacterium | reverse complement strand
CAGGCGCGCGTCAAGTTTGGCCTGCCGGGCGGCAAAAGCATGATATTCGACATCGGTCCTGGCCAGGTCCTGTGGCTGGGTGACGGAATGGAGCATTCGTGGGAGCTGCTCTCGGGAAAGCTGCGGGTTATCGCGGTGGAGGTAAAATCAGGCCTGAAGCGGCCCGCTGGCGCGCTTGCCCCTGTAAGCCGGAAAGCCAACGATCCGGTCACAGTTGACCCCGACGTCCACCATGTCCTTCTCGAGAACGATCACGTGCGTGTCTTTGATGCGCGTGCCACCAAGGGAAGGAAGAGCCCGATGCATTCCCATGCTCCGTTCGTTTTCGTCAGTCTCGGCACCGCCCGCGCGAACCTCACGCTCCCGGACGGGAAGAACGCTCTTCTCGACACCTATCCGGGACAGGTGATGTGGCTCGATAACGCGGAGCATGCCTGGGAGATCCTTTCCGGCGATCTCCACGTCATCGGGGTTGAAGTCAAGGCGGCGCAGCGGGCGCAGCGACCGAAGACGGATTAGGGATCGCTGCACAGTTACAGAAACTACTAACTCAGAACCATCTGTGGCGTGTGATAGTTGCCTGTAGCCCGAGGAAACTACAAACGCAGAACTACCTGTTGTGAGTGATAGTTGCCTGTAGCCCGGTTGCGGGTCTGCGTATGAACCCGCAACCGATCACCCGCAACCATTACACACAACAGGTAGTTCTGAGTTTGTTCATCTCTTTCGATCGCCCAACTCCTGCAACTCCCTCCTCGGCGCGATGACTTTTCTCCGGCTCAGCGGCCCCAGCAGTCCACCAAGATCGTAGGACGCTTTCACGTAGTAATAAGCGCCGTTTATTCCCCACGTCGACGAGCTGGCATCGAAGAGATAGATGTTGCGGGTCTGATTGGCCGTGATCGACGTATCCGGATACTGGTCGGTGATGTTGTTACCCCCCACCGTCAATCCCAGACGGTCGAAGAGCCTCAACGAGAGCGCAAGGTCGGTCACCCATTTCGCGCCGAACGTCTGATCCTGCGCGCCGGTCGCGGCGGGCGAGAACTCGGTCACTTGTCCAAATCGCTGTGTGTGGACGTTGAAGGAAAAAGCGCGGAGGGAGTAGTTCGCGGTCAGACTCGTGTTGTTGCGCGGCTGGCCGACCTCGAACAGCGCGCGCTGAACCCGGTCGAACAAAGCCGTGCTCACCGCCTCGAGCTGCGGCGGTGTCGGAGCGACGCGCGTCACCCTGGTCTTGTTCTGGTTGTGGCCGGCGGTGAACCGAAGCAGACCCCGCGGCGCCAGATTGAGGCCATACTGCATGACCAGGTCGATCCCACGGGTGCGGGTATCGATCGCGTTGGTGAAATAACGCGCGCCGCTTACTCCGACGATTCCGTTATCCTCGAGGAGAGTCCGGACCGACGGGTGGATGAAATTCCCCGAAAGTACGATCCGGTTGTCGATTTCCACGCTGTAGTAATCGGCCGTAAGCGAGAGATTCTCGAGGGGTCGAGCCGTGATGCCGGCGCTGTAGTTCAGCGATTCTTCCGCTTCGAGCTCCGTCGCCCCGAGCAGCGTCGCCCCCGGTGAGCCGACCGCGAACGTCCGAATCTCGAACGGCGTGTTCACTCCATTCACGTTGATGAAGTTGGTAGAGACGGCCGAAAAGTAGGATTGTGACAGCGACGGGGCCCGGAATCCGGTCTGCACCCCGGCGCGTAGCGCAAATCCGGAGATTGGCTCGAACCGGGTCGCGAGCTTTCCATCTACGGTCGACCCGAAGTCGCTGTAGTTCTCGGCGCGCGCCGCGACCGCAACCAGGAGCTGCGGCAGCAGATTGGCCTCAACGTCGACGTACCCTCCGACGTTCGTCCTCGACTCGTCGGCTTCGTCAACCGGACGGAACCCCGGAAAGACCTGCGCGAATGGCGCGGCGGGCTGACCGGCGTTGGGGCCGTCCAGAATGGGGACCCCGCCTTCCCGAAATGAATCAGGGTCGCCTTGCTCGAGCTTGTAGTTGTCGCGGCGCGCCTCGAGCCCGAACGCTACGCTGGTGGGAAAACGGAGCTGATCGAACGCGCGGACGAGATCGAGGTTGGCCGTCATCTGGTTGAAGCGCTGCGCGCCGGCATAGAAGGAACGCGGGCTGGCGGCGCCCATCGACGTATTGTGGCTGCTGTCGACGGAGAACTCGAACGAGTTGGTGCCGAAGATTCCGCTCAGGTCCCACGCCCAGCCGCGCATATTCCCCTTGACTCCGAGCGCGCCGGAGCCGTCGAATATGTCGCTGCCGATCAACGGCAGGAATCCATTCCCATAGATGTCGCGCACGGTGCGGTCGTCGAGCGAGCGGCGCCAGAAACCCGCAGCCAGGCCTTCACGCTTGCTCACGCCTCCGAAACCGTACAGGTGCAGGCCGTTCGCCAGGGGCAGCGCCGCATTGACGAATCCGAGAATGTCCTTTGTCTCGGGATCGCCGGCCCAGCTCTGAATGTGTCGCGGCTCCGTGCAGCGGGTGTCGCCCGCCAGGCACTGGGTGCTGACGTCGGCTCGAGCGCGGTTGGTCCGTTCTCTGTCCCTGAATTCACCACTCAAATGGACGAATCCGGCTTCGCCGAGACCCCATCCCAGGTTTCCGTCGAGCTGGAAGACCCGGCCGTCGCGGAAATCTCTTTCCCCGAACGTGACGACGTTATTCGCGTCGGTCGTCGTGCCCCAGGTGTTGGAGAATCGTTGTCCCAGCGTGGTCGACACCGACGCGCCCTCGGCGGATTTGAGGATGATGTTGATCACCCCCGCGATGGCATCGGAACCGTATTGCGCCGCCGCGCCGTCGCGCAGGATCTCGATCCGGTCGATCGAGTTCGCCGGGATCGCGTTGAAGTCGACGCTCGTGGAGCCGCGCCCCACCGACTGGTTGACGTGCACGAGGGCGGTGTTGTGTCGTCTCTTTCCATTGATGAGGACGAGAACCTGGTCGGGACCGAGCCCGCGCAGAGTGGCAGGGCGGATGTGATCGGTGCCGTCATTCACCGACGGTCTCGGGAAGTTGAACGACGGTGCGAGCATCTGGATGATCTCGCTCGTCTCGGTCAGGCCGGTTCGTTGAATGTCTTCCGACGAGAGGACGTCGATCGGCACCGGGGCGTCGACGACGGTTCGATCCGTGCGGCGCGACCCGGTAACCACGATCTGGTCAAGGGAGATTCCCGTTTGTCTCAGTGAAAAACTGCGGGACACCGACCCACCCGCCGGAACGGTTACCGT
>DASTTD010000105.1:0-4540 GCA_035760325.1 Gemmatimonadaceae bacterium | reverse complement strand
CCTTTGCGCGCGCTACCGATTGTCTCGCGAACCGAGCGGCCCCCTGCGCGGTCGGAGAGCGCCGCGGAGTTGACCATTGCTTCGAGGCAGCCACGCGCTCCACAGGTGCAGGGGCGCCCCTTCGGATCGACAATAATGTGTCCGAGATCACCGGCGCACTCTCCCGTGTAGCGCAGCAGCTGCCCGTTTATCATCACACCGCCGCCCAACCCTGTTCCGACTGTAACGCCAAGCAATCGAGCCGCCCCGCGGCCCAACCCATAACGGTACTCCGCAAGGGTCGATGCGTTAGAGTCTACTTCCAGCCGGCAGTCGAGCGAAAACCGCTCTTCGAATGCACGGCGCAGCGGATATTCGTGGAGCGCGGGGAGGTTTGCGTTGTGAACCATTGCCTCGCGCTCACTGTCGAGAAAGCCGGCCACCGACACTCCGATGCCTGAGATTGCATTGTTGTCCGCCTTCGCCGCATCGATCAGCGGTCGCAGGGACGACACGACGGCGTCGACGAGAGACGCCGGCTCGACGTACCGCCTCGTCGGAACAGCAGCGCTTACCATTACCTTTCCGTCGTCGGCGACGATACCGACCTTGGTAGACGTCCCGCCGATGTCTGCTGCGGCCGCGACGCGCATCAGAGAGCTGCTCGAGCCAGCTCCGGCTTCTTCCAGAGATCGATGGGCCTGGCGATCCCCTTCGGGCGGAAGGGCAGCATGATCTTCCGGCCCAGTCCGGCCGACGCGTAGGCCGCGTAAAGGATCTCCTGCACGACGCGGCCTGTTTCGCCGTCCGAGATCGGCGTCTCTTTCCCGCGAACGCAGCGCGCGAAGTGCCGCATCTCCTGCGGAAAGCCGTAATTCCAGTGCTCCTCGTACACCGGGTATGTCCAGCCCTTTGTCGTCGCGGCTTTCTCCACCGCGTAACCGAATCCGACTTCCGAGTAGGTAGGCAGCGCGTTTCCCATCAGCATGTCGGCATAGGTCTGTCCCTTGTCGCCGAAAACCTCGATGCTGTCGTCCATGCCGCCCGGCCTGTTCCAGCTGCTCTCCACCATGCCGACGGCGCCGTTCTCGAATTCAATGATGGTGATCGCCTCATCGTCGCCTTTGGTGCGGTAGCTGTTCACCTGAGTGGAAAGCTGGGCGTACACGCTTTTCACCTGCTGCTTTCCAAGGAACCACCAGCAGAAAGCGATGCCGTGGCAGCCAAGATCCATGAGCGCGCCGCCGCCGGATTGTTCGACATCCCAGAACCAGTCCGAGTGCGGCCCTGAATGCTTCTCGCCCTGCTTCACCAGATGGACTCGGCCGAACGCTCCTTCGTCCGCCATCTGCTTCGCCTTTACGTACTTGGGAGCGAAAAACAGCTCCTCGGCGTACAGGAGGAGCACGCCCGCCTTCGAGCAGGCATCGATCATTGCATCCGCTTCCTCGAGCGTCACGCACAACGGCTTCTCGCAGACCACGTGCTTGCCGGCGCGGGCAGCATCTATCGTTATTTGCGCGTGCAGGCGGTTGGGCGCCGTGATCGAGATCATCTCGACGTCGGGATCCTGGAGCAGCTCGCGGTAATCCGTAAAGAATCTGGCAATTCCGTGCCGCCGCGCGAAGGCCTCCGCGTTCCCCCTCGTCGGAGACGCGACCGCTACGACCTCCGCTTCTTCGGGCATTGCCTCCACGGCTGCCGCGATACAGTCCGCCTGGAAGCGCGAGCCGACGATTCCGATCCCGACTTTCGTCACTGACGCCTCTCCGGTTCGGGGTAGTTCTTGTATCTATAACTACCTGGAACTACAAACGAAGAACTACAAACGAAGAACTACAAACGAAGAACTTTGGCTCTCCACCGGACACGGTCATCCCCACGCGGGCTGACCCGGCGACAGCGGAACGCATCCAACCCATTTGCCGGGAACGAGGACGTAGCGCATCGCTTTGGTCTTGCCGATCTCGGATGAGAAGTACGCCCGCGTCGCGAGCTCGCGCACCAGGACGAAATAGTGTTTGTCCCCCGCCTTTTGCGCGTCCGCGTCGATCTCGCGCAGGATCTGCTCGCGCTCCGGCTGTGGCAGTGATGCGAAGCCGCCGTTGCAGCGCTCGCACGACTGTCGGAACTCCTTCAGGCCGGCGACGATGCGCTCCTGCGCGTCCGGCTCGTAACAGTCGGTCAGCAGAAGGTTGATTGCGGCTCCGGCCCCCGCCGCTTTCGCGCCCGGTGAGGAAGGCGTCGGAGGCAGCAGAGTGTCGGCGATCTCCTCGATGAGCGACTCGTCGTCGAGTGTGAGAACCTTTCCGCCAGCCTCGCGTGAGTCGCGCGCGCAGGCGACGAGGAAGCCGTTAGTCGTAAGGAGCACGCCGCCCAGCACGGCGGTCGTCGTCTTCACCGCTTCTCGGCGGTTCATCGGAGGCATAGGCACCGGCTCACAGGTTCTGTCTTGCCATTTCGGCCGCGGCGTGATCAACAGCGCGCGCCGTGAGAGCCATGTAGAGAATCGACGGACTCTGATTGCCGGTCGAAGTCATGCAGGCTCCGTCGGTAACGAAAACGTTCCTGCAGGCGTGGAGCTGATTCCATTTGTTGAGCAGCGACGTCTTCGGATCGCTTCCCATCCGCGCGCCGCCCATCTCGTGAATGTCGAGCCCCGGTGCCTGATGGTTGTCGCGGGTTTCCACCTCATGGCAGCCGGCCACCTCGAGCATCGCCTTCGCTTCGGCTCGCCAGTCGCGAATCATTTTCTCGTCGTTCTCGTCGTAATGAACGGAAGTAACGAGGAGAGGAATGCCCCACTGGTCCTTTTGGGTCGGGTGCAGGCGGACGTGATTCGACTCCTTCGGGATGGTTTCACCCTGCATGTACATGTAAATCCCCCAGGGGCCGGGCTGGGCGAGCGTATCCTTGTAGGCACCTCCCACCCTCTCCGTCGGCTCCGGACGCTCGCGGTAGGCGCCTGTAAACGTCGTGTAACCGCCGACAAAATCCGTGTCCTGCTTACCGAGGTTACGAAAGTTCGCGACGATGCACTCGGTGGGATTCCGGCCGTAGAAGTACTTGTCCTCGAAGCCCGCGATCCTGCCGTTGGCCGATGTCCTGTAGTTGTGGTGGCAGATGTAACGGCCCAGCAGCCCGCTGTCGTTGCCGAGCCCGTGCGGGAAGCGCTTCGAAGTCGAGTTGAGGAGAATGAGGTTCGTGTTGAGAGCGGATGCGTTCAGGAACACGATGCGGGCGCGGTAATCGGTGACCTCGTGCGTATGCGCGTCGATGACGCGCACACCCGTCGCTTTCCCCCTTGCATCATCGTAGATGATGGAATGCACCACCGCGTCCGCCCGGATGGTCAGGTTTCCCGTCTTCGCCGCCCAGGGGAGTGTCGAAGCGTTGGAGCTGAAATACCCGCCATAGGGGCACCCACGCATGCAGAGGTTCCGCGCCTGACATGTCCCGCGCCCCTGCTGGAGATGGATTTCCTTCGGCTGTGACAGATGCGCCCAGCGACCCTGCACGATGTAGCGATTGCCGTAATGCGCGCGGACCTTGTCGCTCAGGTGCTTCTCGACACAGTTGAAGTCGAACGGCGGCAAATACTCGCCGTCCGGCATCGCTTCGAGCCCGTCACGGTTGCCGCACACTCCCACGAATTTCTCGACGTGTGAGTACCACGGGGCTACATCGTCGTAGCCGATCGGCCAGCTCATGCCGAAGCCAAGCTGCCCGGGCGAGGTGAACTCGTATTTGCTCCATCGCTGGCAGGCCCGGCCCCAGATGATCGACCTTCCGCCAACCTGATAGCCGCGGATCCAGTCGAACGGCTTCTCCTGCACATACGGGTGGTCGCGATCCCTGATGAAAAAGTGAGCGGTGTCTTCGCCGTAACCGGCGGCTTTGCTGATGAGTGGGTTCTCCTTCAGCTGCTGCCGCGACATCGCGCCTCGATGCGGCAGCTCCCACGGATTGAGGTTCATCGTCGGGTAGTCCCGGACGTGAACTACGTTCCGCCCGCGCTCGAGCACGAGTGTACTGAGGCCCTTATCGCAGAGCTCTTTTGCGGCCCAGCCCCCCGAGATACCCGAGCCGACCACGATTGCGTCGAATGACGTCACTTCAGGAGCCGCCATGCGCCTCGTTCGAGTGGGTCATCTGATCTCGCCTCCGCATTACGGCGCGCGCGGGTGCGCCTTCGTGCCCTCGGACCTTCATCGGCAGCACGATCACCTCATAATCTCCCGCACCCACCGCCGGAAGCGCGAGTCCCTCGACGATCGGGATTCCTCTGCCTAGCAGAATCTGGTGAGTCCGCGGCGAAGGCGCCCCGAATTGCTCGGCCGAGATGTAGTCTATTCCAACCAGCTGGGTCCCCGCGTCGGCGAGCAGCTGGGCCGCATCCGGGGCGATGTAGGCGAAGTCCCGGTGAAAGGCGGGTGAGCTCATCCAGCCACGCCGCGAGCTTCGCGTGCGGAAGAACACGCGCTCAGCGCCGCGCCAGTCGTGCCGGTTCAGCTCCGCCGCGTCGATCCGCTGCACGTGATCGGCGATGTCGACGACCCGC
>DASTTD010000104.1:0-4028 GCA_035760325.1 Gemmatimonadaceae bacterium | reverse complement strand
GGCGGCCGAACTAACTCGCCGTCTCGAAACAGCACCGTGGGTCATCGCCCACCTCGCAACAGATTGCGACCGGGGCCGAGAGGTATTCGCTCAGCAGGCCCTGGAGAACGCTGCAGGCCGCCGGGTTCTCGGAGGTCAATGCAGCGAGCGGACAGCCCGCGCTTCGAAGTGTCAGCTTGCCGTCCCGCACCCGGACTTCCGCCATCCCACCAAAGCTCCTGAGCAGCCTTGCCGCAGCGTACACCCGGGATTTTCGCGCTCCGGCGGGCGGCGGATACTGCCTCGCAAGCGATCTCCCGGTATCGCTCATGAGCACCTTGAGCTGCGCGCCCTCACACTCGCTTTCGGCGACTCGGACAAATTCCATCAGGACAGGCAGGTAGAGGGTGGAAAACTGTACCTGCCCTTCCAGAGTGATTCCGTACAGCGCCGACGGCTTGCTTATGCCGGGGCGGGTCCCGGTTCGCGCCACCAGCCCGAGGTGCTCGAGCTTTCGCAACTGATTGCGCACCGCGTTGTCCGTCAGTCGCAGCGCTTTGGCGATCTGCTCGACGGTCGTCGGACCGTGACGAAGCTGTGCCAGAACGTTACCTGCGGGACTGCCGGCGGAAACAATTGGAGTCGTCATGCCGTGCTTGGCTGGATGGTCCGGTATCAGGGGGTCAGCAGATCCTTCATAGAACGTTCCACCCGGCCGTGTCGAGACCTTTTCATCGGGCGTTGTGGCGCCGCACACACGGGACCAGCGCGTCGATCAGCGCTTGCGGGTCGATCCCATGAACGCACCGCGCGCTCGCTGCAGTTCACCGCGACGCACTTCGCCCCACCGCCCTCCAGCGGTGAGATTCTTGCAGATAACTCAGCCTCGGCTTTGGAATCTTGTCCCCTTGCAGGGACTGTCGCTTTCCCGCGTTGGTTCGAGGAGGTGTCGAATGTCGAACGAGCATCCGCTGAAGCAAAGATTTTTCTCGACTCACCGTGCCGGCGGGATGGCCTTTACTGTCGCTCTCTTCGCAATGATCGCCTGTGCGGCGCCGAATCCGCCGGTGGATACTGGCGCTGCCGGAGTCTCCGGCACCGCGGCCAGCACGGATCTCTCTCCGCAGACTCTCGCCGCTGGCCGGCAGATCTTCCGGTTCGACACCTTCGAGGACGAGCAATTCTGGACCGACACCGCGCGCATGCACGAGGTAGTTCAGAAATCAGTGAGCCCAAAAACCGCCTTGTCCGTCGGACTCAAGGTCGACGCCGATGCGATCCCGCCTGACGTTGCAGCGGCGATCAAGGCCGGCAAGGTGAATCTCGACGATCCGGCGACTACCGTCACGCTGCTCAAGCTGAATGCGGTGGTGGGGTTGAAGGGCACCGTCGCGACCGTCAATGGCAAGGACACTCTCACGCGGCTGGGGATCACCTGCGCGCTGTGTCACTCCACGGTGAACAATTCGTTTTCGCCGGGCATCGGCAGAAGAATGGACGGCTGGCCAAATCGCGACCTCAACGTCGGGGCAATCATCGCGCTGTCTCCCGCAATAACTCCCGCGCAAAAAGTGGTCTATAACTCCTGGGGCCCCGGGAAATACGATCCGCGGTACAACTTCGACGGCAAGAGCACTCCGCTCGTTCTCCCGCCTGCCTACGGCCTCGCCCGGGTGCGCAACGAGACGTACACGGCTGAAGGACCAATCTCGTACTGGAACGCGTACGTCGCGGTAACGCAAATGCACGGGCGCGGCAACTTCTCGGACCCCCGACTGGGGATCGACATTCGTCAAAGTCCCGACGAGGTAACGGCCAAGCTGCCGGCATTGCGCGCTTATCAGCACAGTCTGGAGGCGCCCGCACCGCCGGCGGGATCGTTTGACGCGGCAGCCGCCGGGCGTGGACGCGCGGTGTTCAATCGCAGCTGCTCGACGTGTCACGTGGGTGGCAGCGGCACCGACAACAACGCCGGCGTGTTGCATCAACCGTCAGAAACGGGAATGAGCGCGGCTTACGCGTTGCGCACCGCGAACAAGGCGTATCGGACGACGCCGCTGCGCGGACTCTGGCAGCATCCGCCGTATTTCCACGACGGAAGCGCAAAGACTCTCGCTGACGTCGTCGCCCATTACAACAATGTTCGGCGTCTGAACCTCTCGGCGGCCCAGCAACAGGATCTCGTCGAGTTCCTGAAGACTTTATGATGGCGTAGGTGGCTGTGGAGAGTACATGATCACGACGCTGTATCGTCCGCTTGCCGCCATCGCCGCGCTCGGCATCGCCGGGTGTGCGCAGCCGGCGCGCCTTCCCGAATCCGCGGGCATGGGGCCTAACCCCGTTCTTCCGCCTCCGAGCACGTCGCTGATTCCGCTGATCAACGTCGTAAAGGCGAAGGGATGGCCTGCCGACGGTAAGCCGGTCGCGGCGAGAGGGCTCGCCGTCAACGCGTTCGCCAGGGACCTGGATCATCCACGCTGGCTCTACGTCCTCCCCAACGGCGATGTGCTGGTGGCGGAGACCAACGCGCCGAAAAGGCCCGACGCCAACAAGGGAATCAGGGGATGGTTCTTCAAGAAGTTCCAGAAAAGGGCGGGCGGCGCAACACCGACCGCCAACCGGATCACGCTGCTGCGGGACAGCGATGGCGACGGCACAGCCGACACGCGTTCCATCTTCGCCGCAGGATTGAACTCGCCTTTCGGAATGGCGCTGGTTGGTGACGTCCTCTATGTCGCGAACAGCGATGCCGTCGTTCGCCTGCCATATGTCGAAGGCCAGACGCGGATCGATGCGCCAGCCACGAAAGTCGCGGATCTGCCGGCCGGAACGATCAATCAGCACTGGACCAGAAACGTCATCGCAAGCCGCGACGGACGAAAGCTTTATGTCGCGATCGGATCAGCCAGCAACATCGCGGAGCATGGGATAGACGAGGAGAAGGGCCGGGCCGCGATCTGGGAGATCGATCCTGGCACGGGAAATCACCGCATCTTCGCGTCCGGGTTGCGCAATCCGGTCGGGATGGCGTGGGAGCCGACAACCGGTGCGTTGTGGGTAGCGGTGAACGAACGCGACGAGCTGGGCAGCGATCTGGTACCTGACTACATGACCTCGGTCCGCGACGGCGGGTTCTATGGATGGCCGTACAGCTATTTCGGCCAACGCGTGGATCGCCGGGTGAAGCCTCGACGACCCGATCTCGTCAGCGCGGCAATCACGCCTGACTACGCGCTCGGCGCGCACACCGCTTCCCTCGGTCTCGCCAATTCCCGGGGCTCGCGGCTCTCGCCGCCCTTTACCGACGGGATGTTCGTCGGACAGCACGGATCCTGGAACCGCGCACCACGAAGCGGCTACAAGGTCATCTTCGTTCCGTTCAGCGGAGGCGCGCCGTCGGGTGCTCCAATCGCGATGCTGACAGGCTTCGTCAGGGAAAACGGCGAAGCGATGGGGCGCCCCGTCGGCGTCGCACTCGACAAGCGGGGCGCATTGCTTGTCGCGGACGACGTCGGTAACGTCATCTGGAGAGTAACGAACACGGCGGTCCCCTGACCCGGTCCTGGCCCGGCGACACGCGAGCTACGCCCTGGCCACTCCGAAAATCCGCAGGTCTTCCCCAGCCGCTTCGACGCGATAGGCCGAGATCTTTTCCTTCGCCGGTCCCGCCTTCACCTCGCCGGTAGCAACGGCGAACTGCGAGCCGTGCCATGGACACTGCACGGTTCCGCAAATCATGACACCACCGGCGAGAGAGCCGCCTCGATGGGTGCAATGGTCATCGAACGCCACGTAGCCCTCCGCGGTCCGGCCGACGACGATGCGCTTGTCGCCGACGCGCACCAGTCGCATCTGATCCACCTCCAATCCCTTTGCGCCAACGACGACCGGAGCGTCACCCGTCGGCCGAGCGACGCTTTCATCCTTCCACTTACCTGCGTTGGCGTACCGGTGATCGACGCTGACCTGGTTCCTGCTAACGAGCGTACCGCCGTGCCACGCACCGATCATGAGCGCGATCACGCCGATGCCTTCCAGGCCAAGGAGGA
>DASTTD010000103.1:0-3163 GCA_035760325.1 Gemmatimonadaceae bacterium | reverse complement strand
GCTCGCCTCTGCCTGCGCTCCGGCAACACCGCCCGGCAACGCGATCGGAGTCCCCGGAGTCGATGCATCAGCACGGCGACTGCTCGGGCCGGCCACTCCGGGTGCGACGGCCGTTCTGTCGTCCGCGGATCGGAGCTGGGTCGAGCGGACGCTGGCGTCGCTGACTCTGCGCGAAAAAGTCGGTCAGCTCATCATGCCGTGGGTCGGCGGCGACTATGCCGCGGTCGGTTCCCCCGAGTTCGAGCAGGTCCGCAGATGGATCGAGGAAGACAGGGTCGGCGGGCTCGTGCTTTCGATTGGGCTGCCCCTCAGCTACGCGGCGAAGCTGAACGAATTTCAGGCGCGGGCCAGAGTTCCGCTGCTCATTGCATCCGATATGGAGAACGGCCCCGGCATGCGCCTCGGCGGAATCTACGCGCTGCCCTCGCTGCTTCCCCAGGGCGGGGGTACGGTCTTTCCGCCCGTCATGTCGCTCGGCGCGACGCGGTCGGAAGAGCTGGCATTCGGCCTCGGACAGGTGCTCGGCACCGAAGCGCGCGCGATTGGTGTGCACATGGTGTTCGGTCCGGTGCTCGACGTGAACTCGAACCCCCTCAACCCGATCATCAATACGCGCTCCTTCGGAGAGGACCCGTCACTCGTGAGCGCCATGGCCCGCGCCTATATCCGCGGCGCACAGTCGAAGGGACTGCTCACGACGGCGAAGCACTTTCCCGGTCACGGCGACACCGAGGTCGATTCGCACATTGACCTCCCGGTCGTACGAGGGACGCGCGCTCGCATGGATTCGGTCGAGCTTCCTCCCTTCCGCGCCGCGATAGACCAGGGCGCCGACGCAGTCATGACCGGGCATATTGCGGCGGTTGGAATCGAGGGAGATACCGCCGCGCCGGCCACGCTTTCGCGCGGGTTCATGACCGGATTGTTGCGCGAAGAGATGGCGTTTCGCGGCCTTCTCGTCACCGACGCCATGACGATGGGAGGAATCGCGAAGCGGTACGGGGCAACCGAGCCGTTGATCCTCGCGGTCGAAGCGGGCGCGGATGTGCTGCTCATGCCCAGAAACGTCACGGTGGCGATCGAGACGGTTCTCGGGGCGGTGACCGACGGGCGCCTGTCCGTGGCAAGGATAGACTCGTCGGTGCGCCGGATCCTCGCCGCGAAGGCCCGCGGCGGCCTGCGGACCGGGAGGCTCGTGGACCTGAACGCGGTCAGCCGAAATGTGGGGGTGCCGGCGCACACCGGGATCGCGACCAGAATCGCAGAAAGATCGATCACTCTGGCCCAGGACCGCGACAGCCTCGTCCCGATCGCACCCGATTCGACGAAGCGGATTCTCGCGATCACTTACGCCGATGAAACGGACCTGACCGCGGGCAGGACCTTCAGCTCGGTGATCGAAGACCGCTTGCCCCCCCTGAAATCAGCCCGGGTCGACGCCAGAACCACTGATGAGGAATACGCCACCCTCCGCTCCGATGCGGACTCGGCGCACCTCCTTCTCGTGTCCGTGTATGTATCGCCGAGGGAGTTCGCTGCGACTATCGGCACCCAGCAGGCTTTCTCGCAATTCGTGGAAGGTTTGGCGTTGTCCGGGAAGCCGATAATCGTCATTTCCTTTGGGAGTCCTTATCTCCTCAGCGCCTTTCCCTCGGTGTCCTCATACGTACTGGCGTGGGGAGGCGCGCCAGTCAGTCAACGCGCGGCAGCGCTCGCGGTTCTCGGCTTCAGAGGCATCTCGGGCCGGCTCCCGATTTCCCTGCCGCCAACCATTCCCTATGGAACCGGTCTCGACCGGCAGCCTACAAGGACCTGGACCCGGATCAGATGAAGTCTTGCCGCACAATTTTCCTGCTCGCTCCGCTCGCTGTTGCCTGCGCCCCTCCGGCACCGCCGAAGCCCGCTCCGGTCGCGCCGATTGCCTACGTTGCTCCGCACGTCGGTCTCAATGACTCGGGACTCGACACCGCTCTGATCGGACGACTCGACAAGCTGGTGAAGGACGCGATGGAAGACGCCGTCGCCCCCGCCGTGGCGATCGCGGTCGGACGGAACGGCAAAATCGCCTACATGAAGGGCTACGGGCATATCAGCTGGGACATCCCATCCTCGCCCGCCGTCGATACCAGCACCCTGTTCGATCTCGCCTCGGTGACGAAGGTCGTCGCGACGACGACGCTGGCAATGATCATGGAAGAGGCCGGGCAGCTGGATCTCGACAGGACGGTTAACTCGTACCTCCCCGAATTCAACTCCCCCGAAAAGCTGGGAATTACGGTGAGGCAGCTGCTCACCCACAACAGCGGTCTCGAAGCGGGCGGCAACACTTCCGGCGCGAGCGGACGCGAGGCGTACCTGCGGGTGATCAACGCCCGCCCGCTCGAGTATCAGCCCGGGACCCGGACCATCTACAGCGACTGGAGCATGATCCTTCTCCAGCTGGTGATGGAGCGGATCTCCGGAAAACCTCTGGATGTCCTCGCCGCCGAGAAGATCTTCCGGCCCCTGGGCATGACGGACACGCAGTTCAATCCGCCGCTGCATCTGCGCCCGCGGATCGCGCCGACACGCGTCGACGACACCAACGGCGGGTCAAGGTGGGGCACTGTCCACGACAACAACGCGCATATGATGGGTGGCGTCGCGGGACATGCCGGAGTCTTCTCGACGGCGCGCGACCTCGCCCTGTTCTCGCTCATGATGCTGAATGGTGGCGAAGGCGCCAACGGCGTGCGCGTCGCCAAGCCCTCGACGATCGCCCGCTGGACGGCGCGGCAGGGGAAGGAATCTTCGCGCACCCTGGGCTGGGACACGCCCGACGGCGGCTCGAGTGCGGGACAGTTCTTTTCGCCCTGGAGCTATGGCCACGTCGGGTTTACGGGCACTTCACTCTGGATCGATCCGCAGAAAGACCTGTTCGTGGTCATTCTGACCAATCGTGTCAATCCGACGATGAGCAACACCCGGCACGTTCAGCTTCGGCGCGATGTCGTCGATGAGGTACAGAAGGCTGTGCTCGGCGCGCGGATAGTCAATTGGGAAGATCGATAACCGGGCGCTTTCTAACGGCTTAGAGTTGCTTTTTGAGTTTTGAGTTGACCGTTCTTGCGTTCTCCGTTGTTGAGTTACCTCTCGTATTGCGGCCGGCACTCAATAACGGATA
>DASTTD010000102.1:0-4306 GCA_035760325.1 Gemmatimonadaceae bacterium | reverse complement strand
GCGGAGATTTCCCCGACCGTTGCGCGGGAGCGAACGGCGGCGATGATGAGTGGCATCAGGCTCGTCCCGCCTCGCCGGCTCGCCGCGGCTGCCGCGAGACTCTCGAGCGCCCGCTTTACAACCGTGTCGTTCCTCTTCGCTCGCGTCTCACCGAGAGCGCGGACCTGCTCCCGTTCGAGCGCCGAATAGTCGGGCGCCTGGATCACAGGTACCGGCTCCTCGTCGGTGAAGCGGTTTACGCCAACGATGATGGTCTCACCGGCTTCGACCCGAAGCTGGTGCTCATAGGCGCTGCGACCGATCTGCTCCTGAAAGAATCCGGCTGCGATCGCCTTCTCCGAGCCTCCCATCCTGTCCACTTCGCCGATGAGGTCGGATGCTCGCGACTCGAGCTCATTGGTGAGGCGCTCCACATAGAAGCTGCCGCCAAGCGGATCGCCTGTGCTGACGACGCCCGACTCGTGAGCGATGATCTGCTGGGTTCTCAGGGCGAGGCGCGCGGCGTCCGCGGTCGGCAGCGACAGCGCCTCGTCGTAGCCGTTCGTGTGCAGCGATTGAGTGCCACCGAGTGTGGCGGCCAACGCCTGCACCGCCACCCGCACGACGTTGTTCAGCGGCTGCTGCGCAGTGAGGGTAACGCCTCCGGTCTGGGTGTGAAATCTCAGACGCGTGCTCGCGCCGGTCGCGCCGAATCTGTCCCGCATGATGCGCGCATACAGACGGCGCGCGGCGCGGAACTTGGCCACCTCCTCGAACAGGTCGTTGTGGCAGGCGAAGAAGAACGACAGCCGCGGAGCGAACGTATCGACGTCGAGGCCGGCGTCGATCGCACTCGTCACGTACGCGATCGTATTAGCCAGCGTGAAGGCAAGCTCCTGCACCGCCGTCGCGCCTGCTTCGCGAATGTGGTATCCCGAGATCGAGATGGGATTCCAGTTCGGCACTTCGGCCGCGCAGAAGCGAAAGACGTCGGCGATCAGCGCCATGCTGGGCGCCGGTGGATAGATGTAGGTGCCGCGGGCGATGTACTCCTTCAGGATGTCGTTCTGGATCGTCCCGCTCAGCTGCGCGCGCGATAATCCTCTCTCCTCGGCCACCACGATATACATCGCGAGGAGAGTAGCGGCGGTCGCGTTGATGGTCATCGACGTCGACACCCGGTCGAGCGGGATCCCGTCAAGCAGCAGATGCATGTCCTCGACGGTGTCGATCGCAACGCCGGCTCGCCCTACTTCTCCGAGCGCCCGCGGCGAGTCCGAATCGATCCCCATCTGGGTCGGAAGGTCGAACGCGACGGACAGGCCGGTTTGCCCCGCGTCGAGAAGCAGCCTGAACCGCTCGTTCGTCGCGGCGGCGCTGCCGAACCCGGCGTACTGCCGCATTGTCCACAGCCGGCCGCGGTACATGGTCGGCTGCACACCGCGGGTATATGGAAACTCGCCCGGGTCCCCGAGATCGGTCGAGTAGTCGGTGTCCGCGTCGTCCGGACGATATACAGCGCTGATAGGAATGCCCGACGGAGAAAGCCTCTCTCCTCCTGCGCGCTCTGTCATGAGCGCCGGCGCGGCGGCCGGCCCTGACTCACGCGCCGACTGTGCCCACCGCGGTCCGCGCGCTCGCGTCCTGCGGCGACGCGCCAAGCATCGACCGCGCGGCGTCGACATCGTTCGTGCTGCCGATGAAAAGCGGGATGCGCTGGTGCAGCTCGGAAGGCTGGATGTCCAGAACCCGCTGGGTGCCGTCGCTGGCGGCGCCGCCCGCCTGCTCCACGATGAAGGCGAGCGGGTTGGCCTCGTAGAGCAGCCGGAGCTTCCCGCGCCTGTTGCGGCGGTTGGCCGGATAAGCGAAGAGTCCCCCGCCAAGAAGATTTCGATGGAAATCGGCGACGAGAGATCCGACGTACCTCGTGCTCATCGGCTGGCGTCCGCCCTCCTGCCCGCGGTAGTAACGCATCAGCGCCTGGACTTCCGGCTCCCACTGTCCGTGATATGAATCGTTGACGGAGAGATACCGGCCGACGGCGGGAATCCGAATGTTCGGATGCGAGAGCAGAAACTCGCCGAGCGATGGGTCCAGGGTAAAACCGTGCGCCCCCTGGCCCGTCGTGTAGACGAGCATGGTGCTGGATCCGTAGATCACGTAACCGGCGGCTACCTGCCGGCGACCCGGCTGGAGCATGTCCTCCATCTCACCGCGGCTGCCACGAGTGATCTTCCTCACGACCGAGAAGATCGTGCCCACCGGAACGTTGACATCGATGTTGGAGGAGCCATCGAGCGGATCGAAGAGAAGACAATACTTCCCGCACCGGAAGTTTTCCGGGATGTCGATGATGTCCGGCTCTTCCTCCGAGGCCATGGCGCAGAGCCGCCCGCCGTGATCCACCGCCTTGATGATTATCTCGTTGGCGAGCACGTCGAGCTTCTGCTGCGTCTCGCCCTGCACGTTCTGCAGGTCGGTCGCGCCGAGAATGTCGGCCAGGCCGGCGCTTCGCACCTTGTTCGCGATCATCTTGGCGGCGAGCGCCAGATCGTAGAGCAGGCCGGAAAGCTCACCCGTCGCCTCGGGATGGAGCTTTTCCTGCTCGATGATGAAGCGGTCGATCGTGACGACCGATGTCGCGGTGTGCTTAACCACTCAGGGCTTCCTCGTCGGCGGAATGGCGGCGGAGCGCTGAATACCGGCGAGCGTCCACCTCATAGGCGTTACGCGCATAGCCGTAACGAAGCGACTGCCACAAATAGCGCACCGGAAACGTCCTCTCGCCGAGAAATTGGTGGACGTGCCGCAGCTCGTGCAAGAGTAATGACGGAGTGAGGGGCGCGTCCGGTGCGAGAAAAACCGTTCGACGCAGAGTGATCGCCGCGACGGTTTCCATGCCCAGCGCCCAGCCGCCGAGCCGCACCGGCAATCCGCCGCGCCGATAGCGTGCCTGTCGGAGCTCCGGATAGCGGGCGGTCATCTCGCGCGGCAGCTCGAAGCTCCTGCCCACCAGCGCGTCGACTATTCGTGATCCAATTCCCATCGCTCTCCCTCTGCCTCCAGTTCCAGCCTCACGCCGTCGGTACGGGCGATAATCGTTCCGGACTGGTCGGTCCTCAGAATCTCTGCTCCGGCGTTCCTCAGCGCGCGAAGAACGTCATTGCTCGGGTGCCCATAGGTGTTGCGCGCGCCGACGGAGATGACCGCCGCGCGGGGCTTGACCGCCGCCAGAAACGCGTCGCTGCTGCTCGTGGAGCTGCCGTGATGACCCACCTTGAGGACATCCGCCCGCAGACCGGCTGGATATTCGCGCAGCAGCCACTCTTCTTCCGCCAGCTCCGCATCCCCAACCAGCAGAAAACGCACCACGCCGTACTCGATCAGCGTTACCGTGCTGGCGAGATTCGGATCCGTGAGGCCGACTGTCCACACCGAGTCCGGGGCGAGAAACGAAAATCGCACTCCATCCAGAGTCGTGGCGTCCCCGGGATGTACGCGCCGCCACTCGATTCCTTCGGCCCTGGCCGACGCCAGCGATGCCATATAGGCGGCCGAGCCACCGGCGAACGCCGCGTCCCAGTAGACAGGCGGCTCGAGCTCTTCGAGCACGCTTGCGGCACCACCGACATGGTCGGTATGCGGATGGGAGAGAACGAATGCCTCGAGAGTGCCGCCCCGTTTTCGCAGATATGGGAGTATCGTGCTGCGGCCCGCGTCACCGCCCTCCCAGGCCGGGCCGGCGTCAAGCAGCACCCAGCGTCCGCGCGGCGTTCGCAGCAACGCGGCGTCGCCCTGTCCGACGTCGAGCACGTGCAGCTCTACGTCGCCCCTGTAAACATTGGGTAGCACCGGCGCCATCACGATCATCGACAGCGCGGCACCCGCGACTATTGCCGGCCGGGCGGGGTGCCGGCTGACACACGCGCTCACGATCGCCGCTGCCGCCAGCGCCGACAGCACGGCGGTCGACGGCGTCGCGTGCACGACCGCCGATGCGCCGGGAACGGCTGCCGCCACCGTCGCGACCTGGTCGAACGCGAGTATCAGAGGGTGTACCGCCTCGGCGCAAAATCGCGCAGCTGCTTCCAGCGGCGACAGGAGGAGCGCAAGAAACAGCATCGGCTGCGCGATACCGATTACCGGGGCGGCAATGAGGTTCGTCAGCGGCGCGATGAGACTGATGCGGCCGAACGTGTACGCGACGAGAGGCGCGGTTACGGCGGAGGCAGCTACCGACACGGCGAGCTCGCTGGCGATCCGAAGGCGCCACCCCTTGAGCGTCGGGCCAAAGTGCCGGCGGCTTGCCGCTCCCCCCGCGATCAAT
>DASTTD010000101.1:0-4552 GCA_035760325.1 Gemmatimonadaceae bacterium | reverse complement strand
CGAAATCGATGGGTTCACATCGGTCGTGGTCTTTCTGACGCCGGCGCAAGCGGCCGTGACGGCGAGCGCGCACGCGAGGGTGATGCCCTTGAAGGTGTTGGTTCTGATCATAAATGACTCCGTGCGATGCTTGGGTGGATTGCCCGTCCCTGTAGGCGGGCATGGCCCTTTATTGCAAGGGCAGGGCCGCACCGCTCATCACAAATGTTTTGATCAGACCAGCAGTGTTGCCGCTTTCTCCCGCATCTTCTGGTAGCACTCACAGGCGGCCTTCCTCAAGCCAGGCTCATCAATGATCGTGACGTTACCGTAGTGGTGGGAGATCAGCCCGCGACGCTGAAGCCCGCCGATCGCTACGGTGACACCCGGACGCCTCACAGCCAGCATCTGCGACAGAAACTCCTGGGTCAGGTTGAATGAGCTCTTTCCAATGGAATCGGCGGTCACCATGATCCATCGCGCGCAACGCTGCTCGATGAGATGCACGCTGTTGCACGCGGCCCACTGGGCGATCGTCCGCTGGCTGAACTCCGAGTAGCGGAGCAGCTGCCGGCGGAGCTCAGGCGTAGTATCGACGATCGATTTGAAGGCCCTGGTGCTGAGTCGGTGAAACGTGCCGTCGATCTGGCAAATACCCTTGTAGCCGGCCTGGTCGACTTCGTGAAGAATCGTGAGGCCGACAAACCCCTCACGGCCCACGGCCATCGCCTCCACCATTCCGCCATCCTCGAGAAGGGTGACGAGCGAGGCCATCGCGGTGAGCGGAAAGTACACGTGCTCGACTGGCTCTCCGTCCTCGAAAAAAACTTCGCGAAGGGTCGCCGTATATTTCTCGCCCTGCTCGGCGACGATGCGAAGCTCGGCGGCGGGTATCCGCGAGAGGATGGCGTTTCTCATCAGGGAGGGGTACGCACGGGCCGCGCCAGAGTCCGACGATACCAGGTGGAGATCGCTACGCATCTTCGGCCTTACGCTCGGGTAAGCCAGATGGTCGCAGACTGAGACTGCCTGTAGCGATCTGGGGGAAGCCAACTAGCAACTTAACACAATTGTCTCGCAGAGTACTACCGTTGTGACTACTTCCCGCGACACGCGCCGTCGCGAATGTCCGGACCGCGGGAGAACATCTCCTCGATGAAGGCGCTGACCAGACCCCTGAGGCGGTCGTTGCGCTCGGGACCGAACGGAATGCGAGCGGCGTTCGCCACCTCATCGAGCGAATTCTTGAACGCAACCAGGATCTGCTCGGGGTGGTCGGCGAATCCGCACCCGTCCACGATCTCACGAATTGCCGGCCGCGGATCGGGAAGGCGATCGTCAGGAATCCTGAGGCCGAGTGCCATCTTCAATAGCTCGTGCTGCTCGGCGGACAGGTGCGGCCGACCGTTGCTGGTCTGACCTGAGGACTGAGCTTGTGCGGTGCGGACGCGGGGATTCGTGGAGTCCATTCAATGCGCATTAAAAGTGAATGCACATCACATCTGAATGCACGTTACACGAAGATGCAAAGTCGCGCAACTACTTAATTGACAACGAGTTACGAGGCAAGAAAAGTACGGCAACGTACGCTCTTAAGGTGCGCAAGCGTACATCAAAGAGCGACGTTTCCGGGGGAACGAAAAAACGGGCACTTCCAGATAGGAGTGCCCGTTTCTGTAAACAGATAGGACTGCGTGCCTTAAAAAAGCTCCCGAGGAGGGACTCGAACCCCCGACCCGGTGATTAACAGTCACCTGCTCTACCACCTGAGCTACTCGGGAATAACTCCGCAACTTAGCCGCATCGCGAAGTGGAATCAACGGAGCCGGTCGAGAGTTTTTTCCACCGTCCCTGGGTCTTTTCGTTTCACCGTCCCTGATTCGTTTGTACGGTTCCGCGATTTCCCGGCTGCGCTAACTTCAACGTCATGCGCCCAAAACAAAACGCCTCGCCGCGCCGCACCGCTCTCGTGACCGGTGGATCCGGCGGCATCGGCCTGGAGATCGCCAAGGAGCTCGCCCGCAAAGGTTTCGACCTCGCTCTCGTCGCGCGGAAGCGCGACACACTCGAAGCCGCCGCTGGACAGCTCGAAGGAAAGTTCGACATCAAGGCACACGTATTCGCGGCCGATCTCCGGCGCGCCGATGCGCCTGACCAGATCTTCGATTTCCTGCACAACGAGAACGTCCCCATCGAAGTGCTGGTCAACAATGCCGGCTTCGGTCTGACAGGGGAATTTTCGGAGACGGAGCTACAGCGCGAGCTCGAGATGATCCAGGTGAACATCGGCGCGCTCACGCATATGACGAAGCTCTTTCTGCCGCCGATGGTGAAGAACCGCGCCGGGCGCGTGCTCAACGTTGCATCGGTCGCGGCGTTCCAGCCCGGACCACTGATGGCCGTTTACTACGCGACGAAAGCTTACGTGCTGAGCTTTTCGCAGGCACTCGCCGAGGAGCTGAGGAACACCGGCGTGACGGTGACGGCACTTTGTCCGGGACCGACGCAGACTGATTTCGCGGAAGCAGCGCAGATGACCACCTCCCGCCTCTTCACCACGTTCGGTGTGGCCGACGCGGATGATGTCGCTCGCTACGCAGTCGCGGCGATGCTCCGGGGAAAGCGCCTTGCCATCCCCGGCATCCGCAACAAGGTGCTGGCGCAGGCGAACCGCATCGCTCCGCGCGCCCTCTCGGCGAAGCTGGCGCGGCTCGCCCAGGAAACCCGCGCCTAGAAGGAGCTCAGGCTCTCAGCTCGAACGGCGTGAGCTTGCGGATTTCATGGTGGTGAGCTTGCGCGACTGGTACGGGGCCGCGCTCCAGCAACGGGGCAAGCCAGCGGCCCGTATGAGATTCATCGACCCTGGCGACATCCTCGGGCCGGCCCATCGCCACCAGTGTCCCGCCGCCGATGCCGCCCTCCGGTCCCAGATCGATAACCCAGTCCGCGAGCTTGATGACATCGAGGTTGTGCTCGATGATCACGAGCGTATGACCCTGCTCGAGCAACCGATCGAACACCTTCGACAGCTTTCTGATGTCCTCGAGATGCAGCCCGGTGGTGGGCTCGTCCATGACGTACATCTTTCTTCCCGCCTTTCTTCCCGCCAGCGCGAGCTCGCGCGCCACCTTGATCCGCTGCGCCTCACCTCCTGACAGCGTTGTCGCCGGCTGACCAAGGCGCAGGTAGCCGAGCCCTACCTGCTGGAGCTGCCACAGCGCCTGGCCGAGCTTTTCTTCACGCAGGAAAAACCGGATCGCCTGGTCGACGGTGAGATCGAGCACCTGGTGGATGTTCCTTCCGTGCACCGTGACGTCGAGCACTTCGGGCTTGTAACGCTTTCCGCCGCACTCCTCGCAGGGGACGTAGACGTCCGCCATGAACACCATTTCGACTTCCAGCGCGCCCGCGCCCTCGCATCCCTCGCAGCGCCCGCCCGCGACGTTGAAGCTGAATGTTCCAGCGGTGTACTTGCGCTGCCGCGCCATCGGCGCGTCGGCGAAGATGCGGCGGATCTCGTCGAATGCCTTGACGTACGTCACGGGATTCGATCTCGGTGACTTGCCGATAGGCGTCTGATCGATGAGCACCACCGCCTCGAGAGCGTCGAACCCCGTCAGCGTGTCGTACTCTCCCACTTTTTCGCCGAGATGGATTTTCGCGGAGTGCTCGCCGACCAGATGCGTTTCGAGCGCGCGGTAGAGCACGTCGTGCACGAGCGTGCTCTTCCCGGAGCCGGATACGCCGGTCACGACTGTCATCGCGCCGACCGGAATACGAATGTCGACGTTCTGAAGGTTGTGCTCGCGCGCGCCGCCGAGCGTGATCCATCGCGGACCGAGTCGCCGCCGCTCGGGAGGCAGGGGAATTGTGCGCGCTCCGGTCACGTATTGTCCCGTGAGGGGACTTTCGCTCACGCGCGACATCGGTCCGGCGAAGACGATCTCCCCTCCTGCCTCTCCACTGCCCGGTCCGAGCTCCACCATGTAGTCCGCCTGCTCGATCGCCGCGAGATCGTGCTCCACCACGAGCACGGTATTGCCTGCGTCGCGAAGGCGGTGCAGCAGTCTGAGCAGGCGGTCCATGTCCCGCGAATGAAGCCCGATCGAGGGCTCGTCGAGGACATAGAGCGTGTCCACGAGCTGGGACCCGAGCGAGTTCGCCAGACCAATCCGCTGAGCCTCGCCGCCGGAAAGAGTTCGCGTGGCGCGGTTCATTGACAGGTAGCCGAGCCCGACGTCCCGCAGGAACGTCACGCGGTCGCGCGCTTCCTTCAGAATCATCTCGGCCACCTTGCGCTCGAACGCGCTCAGCTCGAGCTCATTGAGCCACACCGCGAGGCGGTCGACCGGCAGCTCCGCGACCTGCGCGATGTTGAAGCCGCCGACGCGGACATTGAGCGCTTCGCCCTGAAGCTTGGTGCCGTGACAGAGCGGACACTCCTGAGCCGTCTGGTACTGGCGAAGAAAGACCCGGATGTACTGCTTGTATCGCTTCTCCTCGAGATCGCATAGAAAAGGAAAGATTCCCTTGTAACCGCGCGTCTTGCCGTGCAGCAGCAGCTGGCGCTGAG
>DASTTD010000100.1:0-3800 GCA_035760325.1 Gemmatimonadaceae bacterium | reverse complement strand
CGAACTCCTGGGGCAGCGACCTCAACGGCTCCCTGCGTCTCGGTCCGAAGCTCAACGGATTCGCGGCCTTCAACATCTTCAAGATGGTCACCGATGGCGGATCGACATCCGCGCTCTCGTCGGACGCGGTGACATGGTCGTTCCGCATGAACGGAACGACGAACCTCTCGCCGACGATCTCGCTGCAGGCGATGTACTTCTATCGCGCGCCGGTGAAGGTGGAGCGTGGAGAGTTCTCCAGCTTCAAGATGACGAACATCACGCTTCGCAAGAAGCTGAATGGCGACAAGGCGAGCGTCAGCGTGCGGTTCGCCGATCCGTTCAACACCACCGGCTTCAGGGTGAGGGCGGGAGATGGCAACATCTTCCAGACCACCGAGCGACGCTTCGGCGTGCGGGCGACGTTCTTCACCTTCCAGTACAATTTTGGACAGGCGCCGAAGATTCGGCCGCCGCGGGAAGATGCTGCGCCTCCTCCAGCGCCGGTCTTCAACTGATCGGAGAGTTCGAGCAGAGGGTGAGGGGATCCAAGTAATGAGTCAAAAGTTTTGAGTCATAGTTAGCCAGTGGTTATCAGAGCGGGCCCAACGGAGATTTCGTTATCTTCGCTGGGCTCGTTTCTTATTGGAGAAACTCTCTGTCGCACGTCATTGCCCGCTTGCGGGCCTGGTCTCTACGCCAATTTATTTTTGCGATCATCGTCATCGGGATCGTCGGCCTGTTGGGAGATCTGCTGCTCATCGAGCACACGGAGTCGTGGACACAATGGATCCCATTGGTCGCCCTGTTCGCCGGTCTCGTGAGCTGCATATGGATCGCGGTACGGCCGGGGACCGCGTCGCTCAGAGCGTTCCAGGCAATCATGGCCGTCTTCGTCGTCTCGGGGCTCGCCGGCCTGTACCTTCATTACGTTGGGAACGTAGAGTTCGCGCTCGAGCGGGATTCGACTCTCTCGGGGCCGCGAATGGTGTGGAAGGCGCTGCGCGGCGCTACACCGACTCTCGCGCCCGCAGCACTCGCGCAGCTTGGCCTTCTGGGGCTAGCGTATACCTACACTCATCCCGCTACGCGGCGGGCCGCAAACGGAGATCCCTGATGTTTCGTGCTACTGCTCTCTCGATCGCAACTCTCAGCCTCGCCGTTCTTTCGGCCTGCACCTCCGACGCTGGAGACGCCGGAGACTCTGTCGCCACCGCCACCGACACCGGAGCGCTTGCTCCGCCGCCCGAGGCCCGGGCGACATCATCCGGAACATTGGACCCGAACTCGGCGACGAGGGTCGAGCTGGCGGCCATTCCGGGGCTGAGTGACACGCTGGCTGGAGCGATTATCGCGGCACGACCGCACGCCACCATGGTATCGGTTGACCGCGTGCTGCCGCGCAGTCTCAGCGATCAGCAGCGCGATTCCGTGTATGTCCGCATCTGGAAGCCCATCAATCTGAATACCGCCACTGACGCCGAGATTCTGCTCATACCCGGAGTCGGATCACGGATGCTGCACGAGTTCAAGGAGTACCGCCCGTACACGTCGATCGAGCAGTTTCGCCGCGAGATCGGCAAGTACGTCGACAAGACCGAGCTGGCGCGGCTCGAGCGGTATGTCGCCCGGCCCTAGCGGCACTCCATGACCGATACGATTCTTTCCGCTGGCAGCGCGCTCGCCGAGCGGTACACCATTGAGCGCATGCTCGGTCAGGGTGGGATGGCAGTCGTGCACCTGGCCGAAGAGCGGAAGCACAAGCGCAAGGTTGCGATCAAGGTTCTCAAGCAGGAGTTCAGCGCATCGGTCGGCGCGGAAAGATTCCTGCGCGAGATCGGCATCGCCGCCCAGCTCTCGCATCCGCACATCGTCGCGCTCATCGATTCCGGCGAATCCGACGGATCGCTCTACTATGTGTCGCCCTTCATCGCGGGCGGATCGCTGCGCGACCGGCTCAATCGCCTCGGCAGGCTTTCGGTCGACGACGCGTTGCGCATAACTACCGAGATCGGATCCGCTCTCGACTACGCACACCGCAACGGGTTCGTGCACCGCGATGTCAAGCCGGAGAACATTCTCTTCGCGGATGATCACGCGCTGCTGGCCGATTTCGGGATCGCGCACGTCTGCTTGAGCGATGGAGCCTCGCTCACACTCGCCGGACTCGCGCTCGGCACGCCTGAGTACATGAGTCCGGAGCAGGCGTCAGGTGAGACAGATATCGGAACTCCCGGCGACATCTACGGTCTTGCCTGCGTTTTCTACGAGATGATGGCGGGCGAGCCGCCATTCAGAGGCGCGACCCCGCGAGCAACGATGGCCAAGCAGGTAACCGAGAGGGCGCGTCCATTGCGGACGCTGCGCCCCGACGCTCCATCGGGCTTCGAGCGCGTGCTGGAGCAGGCGCTGGCGAAGGATCCGGCGCGGCGGTTCGCCACGATCACGGAGTTCTGTGACGCGCTGGATCGCGCGAGATCAGACCTGAATCGGCCGTTCGCGATGACGACCCGAGCGATAGCCGTGCTCCCGTTCGTGAACGCGAGTCCCGACCCGGACAACGAATACCTTAGCGACGGTATCACCGACGAGCTGATCAACGCGCTGGCAAAAGTCGATGGGCTGCGGGTCGCGTCGCGCACGTCGGTATTTGCGCTCAAGGGCAAGGCTCAGGACGTGCGCGCGATCGGTGCGCTTCTCGAGGCCTCGGAGGTGCTGGAGGGGACGCTCCGCCGGTCTGGCGACAACCTTCGCATCACCGCACAGCTCACATCCACCGACGACGGCCGGCTGGTCTGGTCCGAGCGATACGACCGGAAGCTGGACGATGTATTCGCGATTCAGGATGAGATCGCGGGCACCATCGTCAACAAGCTGCGCGCGACCTCGTTCGCGAACCTGACTGGGGCGCCAGGCAATCGGCACACCGAGAATGTCGAGGCGTACGGCTTGTACCTTCGGGGACGCTACGCCTGGAACAAGCGTACTTCCGAAGGAGTGAGCGAAGGAATCAAGTACTTCGAGGAGGCGATTGCCGCCGACCCATCCTACGCGCTCGCGTATACCGGGCTCGCCGACTCGTATGCACTTCACATCGATTACAGGAACGTCCCGACCCACGAGGGCTTCGAGCGGGCGAAGTTCTACGCGCGGAAAGCGATCGAGCTGGACGATACGGTAGCCGAAGCGCACGCGTCGCTGGCGTGGAGCGTATTCATTTATGATTGGGACTGGGCCGGCGCCGCCAGGGAGTTCCGCCGCGCCATCGAGCTGGACCCGCGCTATGCAACCGCGCATCAATGGTATGCCTTCCTGCTGGCGTCGCAGGGAAACGTCGACGAGGCGCTGATCGAAGCACACACCGCACAGGAAAACGACCCGGCATCAGTTTCGGTGCGTCGCAGCCTTGGCTACACCTACTTTTACGCGCGGAAATACGAGCAGGCGCGGTACCACCTCGATCGCGCCATCGCCATGAATCCGACGGCGGAGGAGACTTATCGAATCCAGGGTCTCATATTGACGGTCGACAAGCAGTACGCCGCGGCGGAGCGCGTTCTGCGCGAAGCGCTGTTGCTTGCCCCCGAAGGTGGGACGTCCACCAAGGCGACACTGGGCTACTCTCTCGCCCGCGCCGGGGACCCATCGTACGCGCGCGAGGTCGCAGCCGAGCTGGAGGAGAAGGTCAAGACGGAATACGTTTCGCCGGTCGAGCTGGCGACCGTGCATATCGCGCTCGGCAACACCGAGAGAGCGCTCGACTGGGCCGAGGCGGCAGTTCCGGAGCGGAGAGGGTGGCTCGCATATCTCAACGTGCACCC
>DASTTD010000099.1:0-4378 GCA_035760325.1 Gemmatimonadaceae bacterium | reverse complement strand
GGAAGCGAACTGTCCGGTGGTAGGCACCTTCCACACCTATTTCGACCGGTCGCTGGCGTACACCGTCGGCAAGAAGTACTTCCAGAAAAAGCTGAATTCGCTTCACGCGGCTATCGCCGTGTCTCACTCGACCACGATCGCCCTCAACCGGTACTTCGAGGCGAACTGGACGATCGTCCCGAACGGCATCGACACCGACGTCTTCAATCCGCACGCCCCCCGCCCCGCCGCAGTCCGTACCGACGTGCCCGTCATTCTTTTTCTCGGCAGGTTCGACCCGCGCAACGGTCTCACCACGCTGATCGAGTCCTTCCGTAAAGTGCGCGGCAGAAACCGCGAGGCCCAGCTCGTGGTGGTCGGAGACGGGCCGCTGCGCAGTCATTATTACCGCGCCGCCGGCGGCGATCAGGACATCACGTTCGTGGGCTCGGTTCTGCGCGACAGACCCGGCTACTATGCGCACAGCGCGATGTATGCCTGCCCGACGACGAAGGCGTCGTTCGGAATCACTCTGCTCGAGTCAATGGCGTGCGAGACGCCCGTCGTGTGCTCCGACATTTACGGCTTTCGCGACGTGGTGAAGCACGAGCGTGAAGCGCTGATGGTTCACTGCGGTGATACAAACGCGCTCGCCGATGCGCTGGTGAGACTGCTCGACGACGAGACCCTCCGCGCCCGGCTCGGCAAGCGTGGCAGACAGGAAGCGCAGCAGTATTCCTGGAGCAACGTCACCGAAGCGGTCCTCGACATCTACACGGCAGTGCTGGGCCGGCGCGAATGATCGGATATGCCGCTCTTGGAGCATCGGTGCTGGGCGGCGCGGTGCATGGGGCTTTCCATCGGAACAGCCCGTTATTCGGCCGTGCTCTCAGCCGCATCGAGAGCGAGGATAAGGTAGTCTCTCTCACCTTCGACGACGGTCCGAATCCCGACGCGACACCAATTATCCTCGATGCACTGGCCGAGAAGAACGTGCGTGCCACGTTCTTCGTGCTGGGCAGTCACGCCGAGAGGTGGCCCGACCTCGTACGGCGGATAGCGCAAGAGGGGCACCAGCTCGGCAACCACGGCTACTTTCACCGGAAGCTGCAGTTCCGGAGCCCGTTCTACGTAGCGCGCGACATCCGCCTGGGGA
The DNA here is from genome assembly GCA_035760325.1 of Gemmatimonadaceae bacterium. Classification (GTDB taxonomy): domain Bacteria; phylum Gemmatimonadota; class Gemmatimonadetes; order Gemmatimonadales; family Gemmatimonadaceae; genus UBA4720. The sequence continues at coordinate 3,243 of DASTTD010000099.1, read as the reverse complement.
TTCGCGCGATACGTAGGGCAGGCGCGCCCGCCCCGCGACATTTTCGCGCGCCGCACGGCTTTCGCAGCCCCTGGACGACGCCGATCGCGAAGTCCTATGGTGAACGCACCGTCGGGTGGTCGCTCGGAGTGTGGGACAGCGACCGGCCTGGAGTGGACGAGATCGTGCGCCGCACGCTCGAAGGGGTGACTCCCGGCTCGATCGTTCTGCTCCATGACGGAGACGGCTACAACCCGGACGGCGATCGCCTGCAAACCGCCGCGGCGCTCCCCATGATCATCGACGGGCTCAGGCAAAAGGGATACGCGTTCGCGACGCTGCCCGCCTGATGCGGCCAGCGATTAAAAAAGGACTGCGCTGGGTCCTTACCGCGGCGATCATCGTCTTCCTCGTGATGTTCGCCCGCACCATCGATTGGCAGGCCGCATGGACATCGATGCGACAGGCATCGCTGCCGCTTCTCGGCGCGGCCATCTTCGTCAACTTCCTGTCGGTCGCCGTGAAGGGTGTACGCTGGTGGCTGTTTCTCCGGCCGATCGGGATCACGTCGCTTCCTCTCGCCATGCGTGCGACCATCGCGGGCGCCGGTCTCAACAACGTTCTCGTTGCCAGCGGCGGCGATGCGGCACGCGTGGTGTTCGTGTCGCGCCTGAGCGGCGTTCCGAGCTCGACCGTCCTCGCCTCGGTAGCCCTCGAGAAGCTCTTCGACCCGATCGGGTTCGTATTTCTGCTCGTGTTCGGAGTGCTGGTGTTCGACATGCCGGCGCAGTTCGAGGCGTGGAAGATTCCCGCGGTCGCCGCCCTGCTGGTGATCGTCGCGCTGCTCGCTTTTTTCGTGTACGCGACTCGAAACGCGAAACCGGATGACGCGACGGCGCGTCGCTCTGAGCCGACCGGCTTCGGTGGAAAGGTCAAAGCCTACCTCGTGACGTTTGCCGCCACCGCCGGCCATCTGGCGACGGGTCCGCGCTTCCTCGGGGCAATGGTCCTCTCGCTGATGGGCTGGGTTCTCCAGCTCTGGACCTTTCAGCTCGCGGCCGCCGCAGCCAATGTGTCCATTCCCGTCGCCGGGAGCTTCGCGTGTCTTCTCGCGATCAACGTCGGGCTGGTCCTGCGCGCGACGCCGGGCAACGTCGGCTTCTTCCAGTTCGCCTACGCACTGATGGCCGAGCAGTTCGGCGTCAGGCGAGAGGATGCTATAGCCGTGTCACTTCTGATTCAGACGCTACAGATCCTTCCGCTCACGCTATTGGGAGTGCTGCTCGCGCCGGAATTCATCTTCAGGAAGGGACGCAAGGACCCCGAAACAGAAGCCGTTGCTCACGAGCTCGAGGAAGAGAAGCTCCTTCACCACGGGCCGCTTTCCACCGCGGAAGAAATTCTCGAGCGCGCCGACCGTGCTGGCGTGGCGCCGGCGCCGAAAAAGCTTTAGCGGCTGGCTACTACGCGCAGAGACACCGCGATCTTTTCCGTGCGAGGCGGCAGGCACAGCGTGTCGCTGCATGCCTGGTAGCGAGCCGTCAGCACGAGATCCCGCTTTCCACTCAGCGCTCCGGCTGGAACGCCCAGCGGCACGGCGAACATTGGCTTGCCGCGGTGCAGCTGGGTTTCGATCCCGAAACTCGGATCGAACTTGATGACTGGTCGCGGGGCGCGGACCGCGCCGCGGACGCCCACATCATCGCCGCCCTCGAGCTGGATGCGAAGCGGGAACGGCCCACCGGGTTTCTGGGTCAGGGAGTAGATGTACCACCCCTTGGCGATCTCGGCCTGGATAACGACGTTCACGGCCTTTCCGGCGGTGACGGTCCGCGGCTCGCCGCCTCCAACGAGCGCCCAACGGACCGGTTTCAAAGGAGGAGCGATGCTTCCGCCGAGTATCGGAAGCAGCAGCAGTGTCAGAAATGTTTTCATACGCAGTAGAATAATACACCGTGACATATGTTCCTCTTTCCTGCGGCCGCGTTCGTTCCAGCTAGCCGAGGCTATTCGCGCTTTCCATCATCCGCGCATTGTCGGCTAAGCTCATCAGTTGTGGTTTGGGATTTGCGTGAGATTTAGATGCACTTTTTGAGGAAGACCCTTTGGAGCTTCAGTCAGAGTCCAAAAACAACCACGAGCCAAAAACCGGATATCGGAAATACTCCGATGGCTGGGGCCGCACCTGGGAGGTCTGGATGGTGCACCCTTCGTCGATCGAGCGACGGAATCTCGAGCGGCGAGCGCAGGCCGAGAACGCCGCTTATCTGGTCGAGCAGAGGCAAACGGGCGAAAGGCGAAAAACTCCCGGAGCGAGAGTCGCGATCGCGTCCGAGTACAGCAACGGCTGGCTGTGCTTCACCCGCGACGGCGAGCGGCGACGCCTCGCGCCGGTTCCCCCGAACTGGCTGACCGCAACGGAAACACAGCTCGCGGAGTGGTGCAGGGCGGCCAAGCGGGTCGTCCGCTGCGGACCTGCGTGGGATCCCGCCGACTGAAGACCCTGACTTACCGATAGCACTCACGGCCCCCTGTTCGTCGCGTTGCGTGGGAGCCCTTCCTGAGTCTTTGAATGGGCGTTCCCCTCGGGCGCCCGCTCGGGGCGCGGAATCACCGCGCCCGAAAAAAATCTCAGGGAGAGTAACAATGATGGTACGGAGAATGGTCCAGTTGGTTGCCGTGTGCATGATCGGCTCACTTTCGGTGGTCGCCGAGGCACAGGCTCAGAATGCGCAGACGCGCGATGGTTTTTGGATCAGCGGCGGACTCGGCTACGGCACGCTTGGTTGCGAAGCTTGCGGCACCCGCGAAGGCGGCTTGAGCGTCGACCTGTCGCTTGGCGGGACGATTTCACCGCGTTTCCTGATCGGCGCCGGCACGTCGGGCTGGACGAAATCGGAAGGCGGCTCGACGCTGACCATGGGAGTCGTGGACGCCCGGGTGCGGTTCTACCCTTCGACGCGCGGCGGCCTGTTCCTCACCGGCGGCGTTGGCGTCGGATCGGTCCAGGAGACGTTTGATGGCCTTGGCACGGAGACCGAGACCGGCGTCGGCGTGATCCTCGGACTCGGCTACGATATCCGTGTATCGCCGAACATGAGCATCACACCGTCCTGGACCGGTTACGGCATGCGGAACGATGTCACGGACGCGAACGTTGGCCAGCTGGGAATCGCGATAACGCTCCACTAACACCAGGCAGCAACATTGTCTTGAGAAGAGACCCGTGCCAACGCGCGGGTCTCTTTTTCTTCTCGGTCAGCA
>DASTTD010000098.1:0-3923 GCA_035760325.1 Gemmatimonadaceae bacterium | reverse complement strand
CAGGCCGATGTCTTCAATGTTCGTTCTGTTGACGAAGATGAGCTTCGCCTTGATGCCGACTTGCGGGGTCCGCACATCGAGGCTCTGGACATACTGTAGAACATCAGCGAGACGTGAAGCGGTCTCGGTGATGATGAGCGTGTTGGTGGTGCTGTCGGCCGCTACCAGTCCGCGCGCGACGCAGCCGGTTCTCTGGTTCGCCTGCGAAACGTTGCCGCTCGTCGGAACCTGCGCGTTGGCGAGACAGTCCTTCTGGAGCAGCTGCTGAATAGTCGGAACGAGCGCGCCTGCGCGCGCATAATTGATCGAGACGAGCTGAGTGACAAGCGGCTCGGACGCCTGGCGGTTCAGAATGTTGTTGTAGCTGTCGACGGTGATGATTCCGGAGATCGCGTCCTCGGAAGCGGCGAGGCCCTGACCCTGAAGAATCGCGCGCAGCGCGACGTCCCACGGCTGATTGCGGATCTCGGCGGTGACGGTGCCGCTCACGTCCTTGCCGACGACTATGGTGCGCCCCGAGAAGCTCGCGAAAGAAGCGATCACATCGCGGATGTCGGTTTCCTGGAAGGTCACCGTGATCGGAGGCTGCTGTGACTGCTGCGCCTGCGAGAAGAGCGCAACGGGTACCATCGGCGCGGCTACGCGGCGCGGCGCGGCGCGCACGGGCTCCGGCTCCGGCTCGACTACAGTGTCTTCAAACTCCTGCGGCAGCTCGACGACCGCGGCCGGCTTTCTGGTCATATCCGCCGTCGGTGGTGCGACAGGCTTGAGGGCTGCCGGGGGTGCCGCGGCGTAGGCCTTGTTGCGGGAGGTCGACCAGCTGGATGCGGCGGCGCCGCCGCCGGAGATCGCGACGCGCACTTCGCCGTCGGAACGCTTCACTTCATACGGATGAAAGCCGTCGAGCTCGACGACCACGCGAACGACGTTCGCGCGGAACTGCGAGTAGCGGACGTTGGTGATGCCGCCGCGGGCGACCTTGTCATAGCTGCGGCCGGGCATGTCCAGCGTTGCACCCTGAAGGTCGATGACGACCCGGTCGGGCGAGGCCAGCGTAAAGTCCCGCACGTCGACAGCGGCATTGACTCCGATCACCACTTCAGTCTTCCCGGATGCCGGGACGACACTGACTGTGTGAACGGATGCAGCCGATGGTGGCAGGAACAGGAGCGCTGCCGCTGGCAGCGCCTTTAGAAAGCTCATTTGATACGCCTCGTCTTGGTCGAATCGATCGGCATTGCCAGCATTTCCTGCCGGCTGAATCCGAACTCTTCAATGGTGAAAATCACCGCTTTTTCCTGAATTGCCGCGACACGCATCCGGCCCAGCGTCTGACCGACCCGAACTCTGTGCTGCTCTCTTGACGCCGTATCCCTCATAACCGCAACAGAGCTGCGGCCGTTCGGGTCGAACGCCACGGCGACCAGTTTGAGATCCGTGAGAAGCGGCCGCAGATCGGTGGTCGTAAGCAGCGAGACGAACGGATCGCGCCGCCCATCCGCGTCGTATTGAAACATCTCGCGGTTGATCAGCACCCGCTGCGGAGTGTCGGCTGCGACCGGCGCCGCCGGCGCCGGTGTCGAGCTCACGGGCCTGGCGGGAGCCGGGGACGACGCCCGCGACTGCGTCGCGGCGCCCGTAGCTACGGCCGCGACGAGGACGAGGGCAAATGGGATCGGGAGCTTCATCGTTGCGCGGCTCCTGCCGGGATATAGGGTGTGGTGCGCGCGACGTATGTTTGCACCTGGAATTCGGTGTTGACGAGCGACTCGCCGGGCTTCACCCTGGCTTTCGTCCGTTGCGCAGCCGGTTGCAGCTTGATCGCGAGAGTCACGGGCGCGATGATCCGGTTGAGCGAGCCGACGTTGCTCAGGAACTGGCCGACGGCGTGATATCCGCCGATGACGGCGAGCTTGTAGCGGTAGGTATCGAACTGCTCTCCGGGAAGGACCGGCATTGGCTCGACGGTCGCGAGATCCAAACCGACGCGGCGCGCCGCGGTCGACATGTCCTCGAGTAGCGCCGGAACCTCATTGCTTCTCGGAACGAGCTGACGCATCACCTTGAGGCTCTGCTCGTACTCCGCGGCCTGCGCGCGCAGCTTCTTCATGCTTCCCTGCGCGATGTCGGCGCGCGCCTGCTGGTTGCGCACCTCGAGCGAGTCGACGTGAGCCTGAACGATGGCCAGCTCCGCCGCCTTCGGCTTGTAGAGGAAATACCAGTACGCGCCGGCAACCATCAGGGCCACGATACCGAGGCCCATCAGCGTCTGCTCGCGCTTCGTCATGTTTGCGCCGATAGCCATTAGCGCACCGCCGAGACTATGAGTGGAACTGTCTTGATCGCGAACGCCGGAGGCGTCTGCGTTTCAGCTTCGAGTGAAAACTCCGTTACTTCCTTGCCTTCGCTCAGGACCAGATCGGAGCGTGTCAGCTGGACGTTCTGAATGAACGGGGATGCCTCCAGCGATTTCATGAAGCGCGTCAGCGCCTGGATGTCGACAGTCTGACCGATGAGGCGGAACCTGATCTCCTTCGCCTCCGCGAGCAGAGAATCGGCGCGTGCCTGCTTCGCGCGCGCCCTTTCCGCCCTTGCCTTCGCCGATGACGCGGTATCTGCCGGACTTGCGGCTCTCTTCACCGTATCGGCGGCGGCGACGCTCCTCGGCGGGCTCGTCTGCGCTACTTCCCTCAGCCAGGTGTACTGCGGCAGCGCATTGCTGATCTCGTACATCAGGTGCGACCACAGATAGCGGCTGTCGTCGATGGACTTGATGATCGCGATCTGCTGATAGAGCGAGTCGCGCGTTGCTTCGGCCTTCGCCTTCGCGTTGAGGACCGCGCTGAACTGCGTCGAATCCTTGACGGCTTTCAATTCGGCTTCTTCCAGCGAGCTGGCGCGCTTCGCCTGGCTCAGGAAGAGCACGACGATTACCAGCACCGACAGAGCGGCGGCGCCGACGCTGCCAAGCAGGTACTTGTCGGTGATCTTTTCACTGATCCCGGCGAAGAAGGCGCGGGGATCGAACCTGGGCATCCCGACGGCACTGGTGCCGCGACGCTTTTTTCCGCCCCCAGGGAGGAGATTGATCTCGATCATTGTCTGAAGTCTCCGGGGGTCAGTTCTTACGCAGGGCGAGGCCGATCGACAGCATGAGCAGCGGGGCGACCTCGTCGGTCATCAGGGACTCCAGCGCCCCTTCGCGCACTTGCATTGTCGCAAGCGGGTTCGCGAGCTCGACGGGCTTCCGCAGTCGCTTTCCGAGAGATTCAGTGAGTCCCGGAGTGCGTGAGCCGCCGCCACACGTATAAACCGCCCGCATCTGGCCATCGCCCTTGAGCGAGCTGGAAAGGAACGCGATCGCGCGCTCCAGTCCGGTCGCGATTTCTTCCGTGCGCGCCTCGATCACCGAGTCGAGCTGGGCCGAGCGGTCGTAACCTCTGATCAGCGCTTCGGCGTCCGTCGCCGAGAGGCCGTGCTCGCGCTGCAGATCTTCGCGCACCCGGCGTGTGCCAATGGGAAGGTCGCGGGTCAGGATCGGAACGCCATCGTCGAGGATGTTGATGTTGGTCACTTCGTGACCAATGTTCACCAGTCCAACGGCGCCATCCATCGCGGCCGGGTAGTTGAGCTCGAATGCGTTGTGAAGCGCGAACGCGTCCACATCCATGAGGCTCGGAGTTATTCCCGCTTCTCCAAGAATTCGCAGCTTGGCCTCGACGAGATCGCGCTTGGCGGCGACGAGGAGCACGCTCATCTCGTCCCGGTTGCTGCTTCCGTTCTCGTCGAGAATCTGGAAATCGAGCTCGACGGAGTCGACATCGGGAACGTGCTGCTCGGCTTCCCAGCGCATCAGCTCGCGGGCCTGTGCTTCCTTCACCCGCTCGGTCTTGATCCGCTTGATGATCACATCGCGACCGCCG
>DASTTD010000097.1:0-2157 GCA_035760325.1 Gemmatimonadaceae bacterium | reverse complement strand
GTGAGCGCGAGCGCGACTTTCTTGGCAGGCGTGAAGCGGTCCTCTCCGTACAGGATCATCGAGTGCGAGGTGTCCAGCATCAGGACCGTTGCGCACGACGACCGGTACTCTGCCTGCCGCACCATGATGTCGCCGTAGTCGAGATCCATCGGCACTTCGAGCGAGCCGGTGCGGGTCAGCGAGTTCTTCAGGGTCTCGTTGACATCGATGTTGAGCAGGTCGCCGTACTCGTACGGCTTGCTCCAGCCGTCGGCCTCGATGCCGGTCGCGAGGTGCGGAGTGTCATGCGACCCGAAGCTGGACTTGCCGAGCGAGCTCAGGATGTGACGAAGACTCTTGTAGCCGAGGAAGTCGATGCCTTTGTCGGTGAGATTGAACTGCACGCTTTTGGATGCGCCGTGTGCCAGGCCACCGGGTCCGGTAACGGGCTGATGACCGGCGGGCATCTGCGGCGGCGCGTCGAGGCTCAGGTAACCTTCAGCGGCGAGCTTCTGAATGAGAGTGTCCAGCAGCTCGCTCAGCTTCTCCTGTGCTTCCTTCGTGCCGTCACCGCGGAGGGCGTCCAGGAGCTCGGGAGTGAACTGGCCGCTCTCGATCAGCGCGTCGAGAATCGCCTGGCGAAGCGCCTCGAGCGAGCGGTCCGGCTCGGCGTCGAAGTCGTCGAAATAAGGATTGAAGTTCTGTCCGCCGCCGGGCGCGAATCCCGACTGGAGGAGGAAGTCCGCCAGCTTGTCCAGCAGCGCCTGGAGGTCCACCGCGTCAGCCGCTTCGGGGCTGAATTTCGAGTAGGTGTGGAAGCGCATGCTTCAAACATACAGCAGGGTAATGGGGCGTGTATAATCCACTGGAATGCCTGCTCCGAGGAGGTCGTTAAACCCGTTCCGCGCGCTCCAGATCCACCGGAACTTCCGGCTTTTCTGGACGGGGCAGACGGTCTCCCTCATCGGAACGTGGATGCAGCAGGTGGGGCAGGGCTGGCTGGCGCTGGAGCTGACCAACAGTGCGTTCTTCGTCGGACTGGTTGCCGCGGCGGGCACGTTTCCGGTGCTGCTCTTCTCGTTGTACGGCGGAGTAGTCGCGGACCGGCGCAGCAAGCTCCACATCGTGACAGTGTGCCAGTCGCTGCTTCTGCTCGAAGCGGCGGCACTGTGGTGGCTCACTCTCACCGGAGTCATCAACGTCGAGTGGCTGCTCGCGCTCGCTACGATTGGCGGAGTCGTCTCGGCGTTCGAGATTCCCGCGCGACAGGCACTGACGGTCGAGCTCGTTTCGCGGGAGGATCTCGTCGACGCGATCGCGCTCAACTCGGGCGGGTTCAATCTCGCGCGCATCATCGGGCCGTCGCTCGCGGCAATCGTGCTGGCGAAGCTGGGTCTGGCGTGGTGCTTCGGGATCAACGCGCTGAGCTACTTCGCGGTGCTGGGCAGCCTGGCGTTCATCAGGCTGCCCGCGTGGACGCCGGTGATGAATCTCGTCTCGCCGTTCGAGCAGCTGAAGGAGGGTTTCAAGTACATCCGCAACACACCCCTGGTGTCCGGCGTGATGGGCGTGATTGCCGTCTATTCGATATTCGGATTCATGTATCTGACGATGATGCCGGTCATTGCCCGTGATCTGCTCGGGACCGGCGCGAGCGGATATGGTGCGCTCCTCACCTTCGTCGGGGTCGGTGCGCTCTCAGGCGCTCTCGCATTGGCCGCGCTGGGGCCGAGAATCCGCCGCGGCCATCTGTTCAGGGACACCGCGTTCTCCTTCGCGGCGTTGACGATTCTGTTCTCCTTTGTCCGTGTCGTCCCACTCGCCGCAGTGGTGCTGTTGCTCCTCGGTCTCACGATGCTAATCAACGGCGCGCTGGCCAATGGGATTTTGCAGACCGTCGTTCCGGATGAACTGAGGGGCCGCGTGATGGCTACCTATGTTTTCGTATACGTCGGCTTTACGCCGATCGGGTCCGTCATCGCCGGAGCGGTCGCGCGCGCGCTCGGGGCGGAGTGGGCGATTTTCAGCGGCGGCGTCGTAATGCTCGCTTATTTCCTGTGGGCCTTCTGGCGATACCCGGAGATACGAGCGGTCTGATTGGCAGGAGCATGCGAGGTCGAGGCAGATGATACGGACCCTACATTCCTCCAATGAGACATCGCGGAAATGGATTGCGAA
>DASTTD010000096.1:0-2666 GCA_035760325.1 Gemmatimonadaceae bacterium | reverse complement strand
CGGATGGTGGAGTTGCGCCACGATCTCGATCTCGCTGAGGAACCGCTCGGCCCCCAACGCTGATGCTACTTCCGGACGCACCACCTTGACCGCGACATCGCGGGAATGTTTCAGATCCCGGGCAACATACACTGTCGCCATCCCGCCTCGTCCCAGCTCCCTGATGAATCGATACCGCGCCGCGAGCGCCTCGGGGAAGCGCGCCGAATCGTCATTGAACAGCGTGGCGAAGCGCTCAGCTGCAGGTCGTCTGAACATCGCTGGCTCGACCTCGCACTCCGCGAGCAGGCGCTCGAGCTCCGACCGGCGAGCCGGGTCGCCGGCGCTCAGCTCCTCGATCAGGGCAGGTCTCCGACCCGGTGCTGCGTCGAGCAGCGCGTCAACCAGTGATGCCAGCTCCGACCAGTCCCCGGGCATGCCGGTAGCAGCCATGGACTTTATCGGTGCCGCATGATGCGGGTCAGGATTCGAGCGCACGCCGCAGCAGCACGCGCGCCTTCACCCAGTCGCGCTGCACGGTGCGCACGGTGATGGCGAGCGCCTCCGCCGTCTCTTTCTCCGTAAGACCGCCGAAGAAGCGGCACTCGACCACATGCGCGAGGCGCGGCTCGAACATCGCGAGACGATCCATCGCCTCGTTGAGCTGGAGCAGTATTTCAGGCTCGGCCTCGACGTTGATCTCCTCGTCGTTCAGCGTGATTCGCTCAGGCGCGCCTCCACGCTTCTGCGTGTTGAGCTCTCTGGCGCGGTCGACCAGTACGTGTCGCATTGCCAGCGAGGCCAGCGCGAGAAAGTGCGGGCGGTCGCTCCATCCAGCTACGGATTGATCGGCCAGCTTCAGGTAAGCCTCGTGCACCAGGGCTGTCGTCGACAGCGTTCCGGTGGTGCGACGCTCGAAGAGCCGGCGATGGGCGATAGAACGCAGCTCGCGATAGGCGAGCGCTACGACCGCGTCGAGTGCCTCCGTCCGGCCGCTTTGCAGGTCGACCTGCGGCTGTGATAGCGCGATGTCGTGTTTCGGCACGATTTCCCGTTAGACCGGATGAGGAGACACAGACTTCTCACGGGCGATCCAACATAAGACCCTGCCCGCGTGGGAGACAGACCTCGCGCAATCTCTTAACCGATAACGGAGGATCCATCTATGGTGCGGCCCAGCAGTACTCAGGCATTCGCTTTGATTTTCGCCACATCGCTCGCTGCGTGTAGCGACGGAAGAAACACGGTGGGACCGCGCGCGCAGGACCCGTCGCCAGGGACACCCTCGTTCACGCTCGGAACGGGCTCGGCGTCCACTTTGCTTGGCCGCGCAAGATTCGGCGACCCGGCTGACGAGACCTTCAAGGTCAAGCGCATCACCGGCGACTGGCAGGTTGAGGTCAAGGCGAAACCCGCCCTCGACCTTGCTGTTCAAAGCATTGTTTTTCAGCCCGGCGGGCAGAGCGGGTGGCATAGCCATCCCGGACCGGTCTTCATTCAGGTGGTATCGGGAACGATGACTTTCTATGAGTCTGATGATCCGACTTGCAGTCCCATCGTTCGGACCGCTGGTCAGGGGTTTCTCGACGTAGGAGATCACGCTCACATCGCCCGCAACGAGAGCGGCGCACCGGCGCAGAACATCGTCACCTACTTCGCACCCCCCGGTGCCCCACTGCGGATCGACGAGCCTAACCCTGGCAATTGCCCGTTCTGAAGTTTTATCACGAAAATAGCTCGCTCTGTGTTGCTGGGTTGTGCCACGGCGACTCTTCCGTCCGGCTAGCCGGGGGGTGAAGAAGCAGCGCACATCGTGAGCGAGCTTGCGCGACGGGCGCCAACGCGCAGATTGATCGCCCGTGCGCTTGCCTACTGCTAATGTACTCACTTGCGCCGCCACGGCATCCGCCCTGGCGATCGCGCCCCCTCATCCCCGGCTGAGCACCCGCAACCTGCCATGACGCGGAGATTGGGTTGACCGGGCCGCCGAATCCGGGTGAGCCGGCGCGGGCCGGCTGGCTCGACCGCTCGCTCACCATAATCGAGCGCGTCGGCAACGCGCTGCCGCACCCGGGAACCCTGTTCGCGCTCATGGCGCTGCTGGTCGTCGTGGCTTCCGGCATCGCGGCGCAATTCGATCTGGTGGTAACGCATCCGGGAACGGGCAAGGAGATCCGCCCGGTCAACCTCATGACGGTGAGCGGTCTCCACCGCATGCTCGAGGGGATGGTCACCAACTTCACCGGCTTCGCGCCGCTCGGCACCGTCCTGGTGGCGATGCTCGGAATCGGGATCGCCGAGAGCAGCGGCCTGCTCGGCGCGGCGCTGCGGCGGCTGGTGATGGCGGCTCCGCCACGGCTGCTGACGTTCGTCATCGTCTTTGCCGGCGTGATGTCGAACACCGCGAGCGAGATCGGCTACGTGCTGCTCGTGCCCTTGGCTGCATCGATTTTTCTGGCGGCGGGGCGACATCCGCTGGTGGGACTGGCGGCCGCGTTCGCCGGCGTGTCGGGCGGTTACAGCGCGAACCTGCTGCTCGGCACGGTCGACCCGCTCCTGTCCGGACTCTCGGAGGAGGCGGCGCGCATCGTCGATCCCGCCTACGTCGTCAACCCGACCGCGAGCTACTACTTCATGTTCGTGTCGACCTTCATCATCTCCGCCGTCGGAACCTGGGTGACCGAGCG
>DASTTD010000095.1:0-3616 GCA_035760325.1 Gemmatimonadaceae bacterium | reverse complement strand
CCTTTCAGATAGTCGAGCTGATGCGACAGGGACTTACGCCCGAGCAGGCGTGCCTCAAGACCATCGAGCGGGTGATCGCGACGACGGAGCGGAGGCTGCTCGATGCGCGCGGCCGGCCGCTCTTCGACCTGCAGTTCTACGCTATTGCAAAGGACGGGCGATTCGGCGCGGCCTCGGCCTACGAAGGTGATCGGTACGCCGTGGCCGATGCTCAGGGAGCGAGGCTCGTTCCCATGGCGTTCGTGTTTCGGCGGAGCGAGCGGCCGGTAATGCCTTCGGTCAGGTGCCTTTAGCTTAGCAGCTCGCTTTTGTCCGATGTCCTCTCGAGCGTAAAACTTCCTACCAGCTGTGAAATGCGCTTGGACGTATCCTGCAGCGCGCTCGCCGCCTGGGCGATCTCGTTGATTCGCCGGCTGTGATCTTCGCTCGACGTCGCGACCTGATTCATCGCTCGCGCGAACGCGCCGGTTCCCCGTGCGAGGCTGCCGAACTTCTCCGTCATGGCCGCGACCAGCTCGCTCGACTCGAGCGCGGTTCCCTGGATCGTCGTGCTGAGATTCTCCCCCTCGAGCGTTCCTTCTTCGACCCGGGCCAACGACTGCCGGCCCTCTCGCGTCGCGATGAGCACCTGCTCCACCGTCGCAACCGTGCGAGCTGTGGATTCCCGTGAACGCCGGACGCGCTCGAGCATCTTCTCGACCAGTGACGTCGTGCGACTCGCGGCTTCCGCCGAGCCGGCCGCGAGGCGTCGAACCTCGGTCGCGACGACGGCGAATCCGTGGCCGTGCTCCCCGGCGCGCGCGGCTTCCATCGCCGCGTTCAACGCCAGAATCTTGGACTGGCGTGAGATCTTCTGAACCAGCGTAAGAAACGCGCGAATCTCGTCGACGGCCGCGGACAGCTCCTCGATCGCCTGCGCGCTGCCGAGCGCATCGGAGGTCAGGGCTTCGAGAGCGCCGGCGGTCGTCTCCAGACGAGCGCTGTTCTCCCGCGCCAGCACGCGCAGCGTCTTGTCGCGCTTCAGCCCATCGAGAGCGACTTCCCGCATCGTCGTGGACAGCTCCGTCAACCGATCGGCTTCAGCTGAGAGCTCCGCGATCGTCTGCTCCCGCACGACTGCCTCATGGCTCAGCGTCGCCGACGTGAACGCGCCCTCGCGGGCGGCGGATGCGACCGATTCCGATGCGAGGCGGATCTGCGACGCCAGAAGGCTGTTCTCCTCGGCGGAGCTCTGCATGTCGCCCGTGACCGCGCGGAGCTGGCTGAGCATCGTCATCGTCGATTCGGTCAACCGGTCGACGACGGCGTTGCTGACGGCGGGCCTGTAAGTCGCCGTGAGCTCACCCCTCGCCACTGCTTCGTGCACCCGCGAAAGCTCGGCGGCTGGTCCGCTCACGTGCCGGCGGATGAAGACGAGCATGAGTCCCGTCGTGAGCACGACCGCGCCGACGAGCCACACCAGGAGAATCGCGAGCCCGGTGCGCACACCGGCCACGCCGAGCAGGCTGCTGACGACTTCAGGTGGCAGCATGCTGTACAACTGCGTTGTGATCAGCCCGAGACCGAGGAAAAACATCGTCCCCCACCCCAAGGCCGTCCGCAAGGCGCGCAGCTGCAGACCACTCAACACCGGGTTGAGGAGACCCGACGGGGAACGGGGAGCGATCGGATAGTGCGTTGCGGTCATTTCGAGTTGCTGATTGTCTCGGGTGAATCAGGCGCCGCGGCAGATGAAACTCTGCCACTGAGCCGCTAGCTTCCACGGAATGGACGATTCAGCGACGAGGACCGACCCCGCCGCCGTCATTACCTACGATCCGGGCGCGATCGAGCGGAAATGGCAGCGCCTCTGGCAGGAACGTGGAACGAATTCCACCGATATTCAGGGCGCCACGAGGCCGTTCTACGCACTCATGATGTTCCCGTACCCTTCGGCGGAGGGACTCCACGTCGGGAATCTCTTCGCCTTCACGGGGAACGACATCTATGGACGATTCCAGCGTCTCACTGGACACAATGTCTTCGAGCCGTTGGGCTATGATGCCTTCGGGATCCATTCGGAGAACTACGCCCTCAAGGTCGGGCAGCACCCGATGGACCTCATCCCCAGGAACATCACGAATTTCCGGCGCCAGCTCGAGCGCGCGGGACTCATGGTCGACTGGCGCCACACGCTGTCGACGACGGATCCCGACTACTACAAGTGGACGCAGTGGATTTTTCTGAAGCTGCTCGACCGCGGTCTCGCCTACCGAAAGCAGGCGGCAGTCAACTGGTGTCCCAACTGCAAGACCGTGCTCGCCAACGAGCAGGTGGTCGGCGGGGTGTGCGAGCGCTGCCGGACTCCGGTAGAGCAGCGCTCCCTCGAGCAGTGGTTCTTCCGCATCAGCGAATACGCGCCGCGTCTGCTGGCCAATCTCGAGCACATCGACTGGTCCGAGTCGACCAAGACCGCGCAGCGGAACTGGATCGGGAGGTCGGAGGGCGCCGAGATCGTGTTCGCCGCCAATGATGCCGGCGGTGGCGGCACCTGCGAGATCCGTGTCTTCACGACGCGTCCCGACACGATTTTCGGCGCGACGTATCTGGTCGTTGCTCCGGAGCACCCCCTCGTCGACTCTCTGACCAAATCGGGTGAGCGCCACAAAGTCGATGCGTACCGCGAGCGAACGAAGAAGCAGGATCTGGTCGCGCGGAAAACGAGCACCGAAAAGACCGGCGTGTTCACCGGATCCTTCGCCGTAAACCCGGCGACGAACAAGCGCATCCCGATATGGGTCGCCGATTACGTTCTGATGGAGTACGGGACGGGGGCGATCATGGGCGTCCCCGGCCACGACTCCCGCGACTTCGAGTTCGCTAGTGAGTTCAAGCTGCCGATCGTGCGCGTCGTGTGCGGAGAGCGCGACGACGCCAACGCCCCGCTCACCGAGGCGTACACCGAATGCGATCTGGGGACGATGGTCAACTCGGGTCCTCTCGATGGCTTGCCCGTCGACGAGGCAAAGCGTCGCATCGTCGAGATCCTCTCGGCGCAGGGATCGGCGAAAGCGGTAGTCAATTACCGCCTGCACGACTGGTGCATTTCGCGCCAGCGGTACTGGGGTCCGCCGATTCCCATCATCTACTGCGACTCGTGCGGCGTGCTCCAGGTGCCGGAGAAGGATCTGCCGGTCGTCCTGCCGTACGTGGAAGACTTCAAGCCCGACGACTCGGGAGTGTCGCCGCTCGCGCGTCACGAGGAGTGGTACCGTGTTCCGTGTCCGGAGTGCGGTAAGATGGCGCGCCGCGAGACGGACGTGTCGGACACATTTCTCGACAGCGCGTGGTATTTCCTGCGCTATCCGAGCGTTGGCCGGAACGATGTTCCGTTCGACGGGGATCTCACCCGGAAGTGGCTGCCCGTCAATTCCTACATCGGCGGCAACGAGCACGCTGTGCTGCATCTGCTGTACTCGCGCTTCATCACGATGGTGCTGCACGACGCGGGACACCTCGGGTTCGAGGAGCCGTACACGCGCTTCCGCGCGCACGGACACATCATCCGCGAAGGCGCGAAGATGTCGAAGACGCAGGGCAACATCGTGAACCCGGACGAGTACATCGAGGAGTGGGG
>DASTTD010000094.1:0-3114 GCA_035760325.1 Gemmatimonadaceae bacterium | reverse complement strand
GCCATTCCGCGCGGCGTGCCGGTCGAATCGATCCGCATCAAAGGAGACGACCGGCCGTGCCATTGGTTCACACCTTTTCAATCTTTGCTGCCCGTTGCCGAAACCGGTACGGAGGCGGCAATGCAGCGCGATCGGCGTCAGATACCGCTAAGGTTTTCTAGTCCTCGCGCAGGTCCGATTGACGGATGCGGACCAGCATGCGTGAGCCGTGCCCGGCCAGAAGCGAGACCCCGACATCGTGAACTCCTGGTGTCAGCGGAATTTCGATACGGTCTCGATCTCCAACCCCGCCGTTCGCCCAGGCCACTGTAGTGTCGGGTGTGGAGGAGAACGCCCGCCAATCGTATGGAACGCCGTCAAGCGAAACCGCCACGGCGTAACGGTAGCCAGCGGGTGACGGCTTTCCGTCCAGCACGAGCCGTAACTCGGCCACCGCTATTGCCCCACTCACCCTGCCGACAGCGGTCACGCCAGGCTCTATCACCCACCACGTCTGGGCTTTTCCTTTTCTGTCGACCGTCACCATGCTCCCGCCGGTGAGCGGCATCGACTCCCAATCGATGCTCGCGGGTCCCACCCGGGCATTGGCCGACCATCCTACTGTAGCCATCACCATCGCCGCCCCGGCTAGCAGGAGCCAGCGGGTGCGGCGCCAATAGACCTGCTTGCGCCAGCGGGTCTTCCAGATAGTTGGCCAGACCTCCCGGCGCGCGACATCAAGATCATAAGGGAAATCGATCTCCGTCCACGGCAGGCCCGCCACGTTGATCGCGTGAATGCCTACCTGCGTCGCGGCCGCGCGCGTCGCTTCCATCACCCACGCGCGCTCGTTGCCCTCGCTGATCAGTCGCTCGGCGGCGCCGAACATCGCCTTCGCGCCATGCTCGTCAAACTTCAGGGTGCCAAGGCTCTCGCCCCGCGCCGATCCCGGAGGGACGTCCTTGCCGATGTCGACGACCTTGCCGTCCCTGACCGCGACCTTCGTCTGCTCCCGTCCGCGCGACGATGTGGAATCGTACGCCAGGGCATTCGGCGGCGCATCCAGCAGTCGCTCCAGTATTTCGGGGCTGAAGAACAGATCGCAGTTCAACAGGATGAATGGACCATCCACGTGCTGCCTGGCCAGCCAGAGGGAATACAGGCTGTTGGTGTCCTGATAGCGGTCGTTGACGACGAATTCGGCGCGATCACCGACAACGCTCCGAACTTCCTCCGCCTTGTAACCGGCGACGA
Organism: Gemmatimonadaceae bacterium; assembly: GCA_035760325.1. Taxonomy (GTDB): domain Bacteria; phylum Gemmatimonadota; class Gemmatimonadetes; order Gemmatimonadales; family Gemmatimonadaceae; genus UBA4720. The sequence continues at coordinate 1,881 of DASTTD010000094.1, read as the reverse complement.
TTAGGACCGGACCGATTCCGTGGTCGGCGAGTGCTTCCAGCTGATGAAGTATGAGCGGGCGGCCGCCGATCTCCACCAGGCACTTGGGCTTCCCTCCGCTCAGGACCTGCAAGCGGCTGCCGACGCCGGCGGCGAGAATGATTGCGCGCATGCTACACCCCCACCGCGTGGCTCCGGACATAGTCCGCCGCCGGTCCCGTGTACTGTATCCGACCCTCCGACAATTCGATTACCCAGTCCATGCGTTCCACCAGTTCAGAGTCGTGTGTTACCCATAGCGTCGTACGCCCCTCCGTTGCGCGGAACAGGATGCCGACCATTTCCCGCGCTGCGTCCTCATCCAGCCCGGTCGCCGGCTCGTCGAGCAGCCAGATGGAGCCATCGCGGATGAGCGCCCGCGCGATCGCCAGGCGCTGCCTCTCCCCTCCGGAAAAGAGATCTCCGGAGCGACGCACCCGTGTGTCGTAACCATTCGGCAACCGCTCGATGAAGCCGGCCATTCCCACCTCTCGAGCGACGGCGTGTATCGCCTCGTCGCTGGCGCCGGCCGTTCCAAGCGCGAGATTATGCCGGATACTAAGGCCCGCGAGCACGCTGTCCTGGAACACCACGCTCATCCGCGATCGCAAAGACGAGAGGCTGAAGCGCCGAAGGTCTTTCCCGTCGTACAGCACGCTCCCCGAGCTTGGCTCGAGCAGTCGTGGAATGAGGCGCAGGAGGGTCGATTTTCCCGATCCGTTTCCGCCGACAACGGCAGTCCTCGCGCCGGCCGGAACCCGGCAGCTCACGGAATCCAGCACCACTTTGCGCGCGGATCTGTTTTTCCGCGCCGCTCTGACGCTTACGCGATCGAGCGACAGTCCCTCTCGCAGTGCAGGTGCGGCAATTGCCTGTGCGGCGTCCTGAATCGCCGGCTCCGTTTCCATGATCCGCGCCAGCCGCTCGGCGCACGCAGCAGTGCGGCCAAGCCGGCCCGTCTGGTACGCGAAGGCCGCGAAGGGCGCGCGCAGCGCAATGGCGTAGGAGATGAAGAGCACGAGATCTCCGGGAGTCACGCGACCGCTTTGCACCGCGGTGGCGCCGATCCAGAGCGCAATCGCAATCGTGAGGGACAGCAGCACTTCCACGCGCAGCACGAGTCCCGAGGCAAGCTTCCGCACACGCTGCTCGTACTTGAGGCTCTTCTCGTTTTTGCGCTGGAACCTCGCGTGTGTCGCGCCGTCGGAGCTCCCGAAGGTCTGCAGCTCCCTCACGCTGCCGAGGTCGTCCGCCATTAGAGCGGCGAGCTTCCCTTCCTTGCGGCGCTGTTTTCTGGACGCCGCCACGATTCGTCGGGCGCGGAAATGCATCGAGGCGAACGCGAGTAGACCCCCAGCCGCAAGCACTGTCCCGAGGAGCGGGTCGATCCAGAACAGAACGGCGAGCGTGGCGACGAAGATTGCCATCGTCTGGAACACACGGATCATCAATCCATTGACGCCGCGCCTCAGGCGCGAGGTGTCATAGAGAACTCGGGTGACGAGCTCGCCCATGTCGCGCGCCTCATGAAATACCAGCGGCTGGCGCATCAGGTTGGCGAACAGGGCGGTGCGAAATCGGTACAGTATCCTGTTGCCGAGCCCGTTCACCAGCAGCGACTGGGCGAAATCCGCCCAGGCACCAGCGAGCGCGAGCGCGACGAAAAGCACGCTGAGGAGAAATAATCCGCGAGCAGGCGCCGATGCGACCCAGGCATCCACAGTACCGCGCTGCTCCGGTCTGGCGAGAAAGTCGAGAATCCACTTGAGCGGCCAGGGCCGAATGACGTGAATCACGACGATGGAGATGGACAGTGCGATTACGCCGCCCAGACGGTTGCCCTCTCCCGCCGCGTACGGCTTC
>DASTTD010000093.1:0-4508 GCA_035760325.1 Gemmatimonadaceae bacterium | reverse complement strand
GCGCGGGTCTGGATGTCGAGGAGATGCGGCATCGTCATCCCCTGGTCGAGCTTGGCGAAAGAGATCTGCTTCATCAGTTCAGGCATGGATCACCTACAGGCGCAAATAGCCCCGCCCCCGTCTTCCGCGAAATTTTCGCGGGTCCGGTGGGGAGCGACTTCAGGTTCGTGTTTTGGTGGTGCTGTGTACCGAAAGATCGGGTCATGTTCGGTCGAAGTGAGAGTAGATCTCGGGAGGAGGCGGAAGAGAGGTATCGACGTAGGCAGCGTGCTCGCGTAGCAAGAGACTCGCGCGCGGTTGCAGTATGCGCGAGGCTCGATGCGTGTAAGCGAGCTAGCTGCCGTAGTCGATACCTCTCTTCCGCCGGCCGGCGAGGACTACTTCACTTCGACAGCAGCACCCTGCTCTTCGAGCTTCGCGCGCATGGTCGCGGCTTCGTCCTTGGTGACGCCGGCCTTGACGACGGAAGGCGCGCCATCGACCAGGTCCTTGGCCTCCTTGAGTCCGAGTCCGGTCAGCTCGCGCACGACCTTGATGACCTGGATCTTCTTGGCGCCAGCTTCCTTGAGCGTGACGGCGAACTCGGTCTGCTCTTCAACCGCTGCCGCCGGGCCCGCGCCCGCGCCGCCGCCTGCTGGAGCCGCGCCAACGGGCGCCGCCGAGATCGTGACGTTGAACTTCGTCTTGAAAGCTTCGACGAGCTCGGAAAGCTCGAGCACCGACATGTTGCCGATCGCTTCGAGAATCTCGTCCTTGCTCATGGTTGCGTTTGCCATTTGTAGTGTTCTCCTGGGGAAAATTAGGCGCCTTCGCGCTGAGTCTTGAGCGCGTCGAGCGCGCCTGCAAACATGTAAAGAAGCCCGTTGAGCGCGCCGACGAAGGCCGCCATGGGTGACTGCATGCCGGCCCCGAGATCGGCCAGCATTTGCTCGCGTGAGGGAAGCCCCGCCATACGCTTCACCTGAGCGTTGTCGATCGCCTTCCCCTGCAGCATCCCGCCCTTCATCGCGGGCTTGTCCTCGTTCTCCTTCGCGAACTCGGTGAGGATTCTCGCCGCCGCGACGGGATCCTTCGACACGGCGAGTCCGGTCGGACCCTTCAGCGTCTCGCCGACGAGGCCGCTCTCATTCACCGCACGAAGCGCCAGCGTGTTCTTGATGACGACGTAATCCACCCCCGCCCGCTTCAGGCGGCGGCGGAGATCGGTCATCCGCTTCACGTTGAGCCCGGTGAAATCCGTATAGTAAAGCGACTGCGCTGACTTCAGCTTCTCGCTGAGATCGCTGACGATCTGCTCTTTCTCTGTTCTTTTCATCGCCGGTTACTTGTAGGGGGTCGTGTCGATGTTGACGCCAGGACCCATCGTGCTCGAGATGGCGACGTTGCGAACGTAGATGCCCTTTGATGCCGACGGCTTGGACCGAACTATCTGATCCATGAACGCGGTGAAGTTCGTCTCCAGCGCTTCGGCGGGGAACGAAACCTTCCCGATCGCGGCGTGGACGTTCCCGGCCTTGTCGACGCGGAACTCGATCTTGCCCGCCTTTACCTCGCGCACCGCGCGTGTGACGTCGAACGTGACGGTGCCGGCCTTCGGATTCGGCATCAGACCACGCGGGCCAAGGATGCGTCCGAGCGCGCCCAGCTGACCCATCTGGTCGGGCGTGGCGATGAGGACGTCGAAGTCCATCCAGTTTTCCTTGATCTTCGCGATGTACTCGGTGCCGACGTAATCGGCGCCCGCGGCCTCGGCTTCCTTCGCCTTGTCGCCCGTCGCGATGACGAGCACGCGCACCGTCTTGCCGGTGCCGGCGGGGAGAACGACGGTGCCGCGCACCAGCTGATCGGCGTGCTTGGGATCGACTCCGAGGCGAACGGCGACTTCGACGGTCTCATCGAACTTCGCGAACGCGCTGGACTTGACGATGTCGATCGCCTGCTTCGGCTGGTATCGGGTGTCGACTTTCCGCTTTTCGGCGGCGGCCTTGTACTTCTTGCCGTGATCTCTCATCAGTCCTTCACCTCGATGCCCATGGAGCGCGCGGCGCCGGCGACCATCGCCATCGCCGAGTCGATGGATTCGGTGTTGAGGTCGGGGAGCTTGATCTCGGCGATCTTCCTGATCTGAGCCTTGGTGACGGAGCCTACTTTGTTGCGGTTCGGGGTCCCCGATCCTTTCTCGACGCCGGCCTCCTTCTTCAACAGGATCGCCGCTGGGGGCGTCTTGGTGATGAAGGTGAAGGATTTATCCGCGAAGATGGTGATCTCGACCGGGAGAATCGTATCCTGGCCCTGCGTCCGAGCGTTGAACTCTTTGCAGAAGGCCATGATGTTGATTCCCTGGGGGCCGAGTGCCGTGCCCACGGGGGGCGCCGGGTTCGCCTTGCCTGCAGGGATCTGCAGCTTGACGAAACCAACTGCCTTCTTTGCCATGTTACTCCTCAGAGTGTTCTTGTCGCGTGGCCCGCTCCCCGAAGGGTCCCGCTACGAAGCGGGTGGAGCTCGCGTCCGACTCCCACGGTGTGATTAGAGTCGTAGTGGTATCCGACTTTCGCGCTCCTCGCCTCATCGGCCGCCCCGCGCAAGGGCCATCACCTGCGGCGGGAGTAGCGCCGCTGTGACTTCAGGTCTTCAGTTCGACTTCTCGCGGAGACCGATTACCCGCGTCGTTCTGGTGTAGCCTTTTAATGTAAACAATCTGGGACCCGTTTAGAAGGGCTCCGGTGGTCCGGCTTCAGTAGCCCTTCAGCTGCAGATAATCGAGCTCGACCGAGGTCGGCCGCCCGAACAGGGAGACCGATACCCTGACCTTGCCCTTGTCCGTAAGAACCTCTTCCACCGTGCCGTTGAAGTCCGTAAACGGACCCTCGGTGATCGCCACCGCCTGGCCGACCAGGAACGGAATCTCTTCCTTCACCTCTTCCGGCTCTGAATCGTCGGAGACCCCCAGCAGCCGGTTCACTTCCTCGGCGCGCAGCGGCTGTGGCAGCCGCTCGTGGCCGACGAACTTGATGACGCCCTGAATGCCGCTCACCGTGTGCGCGGTCTCCTGGTCCATCACCATCTCGACGAGGACATAGCCCGGATAAATCTTGCGCTCGACGTTCACCTTCTTGCCGTTCTTGATCTCGACCGCTTCCTGGGTCGGGACGAGGGCCTGGCGGATCGGACGCTCCTCGGGCGGACGCGGATCGCTATCGATACGGCGCTGAATCAGCGAGCGGACCTTGTTCTCATGCCCGGAAGTCGTCTGGATTGCATACCAGCGGTGCTCGGAGGCCACGATCATCATCCGCCGAATAGTGAGGGGATCCCGCGCACGAGAATCATCTGCAGGATCAGATCGATGATCCCAATGACAGCGCCCATGAAGAGAACGAAGATGATGATCTTGATCGTCGTGTCCTTGAGCTGCGGGCGGTCGGGCCAGGTGACCTTCCGCATCTCGTCCTGCACTTCCTGATAGAACTGGGCGAGACGGCTGGGAACGCTCCTGCGCTCGACGATTTCGACCGCCATTACTTCGTTTCCTTGTGCAGCTTATGTGCGTTGCAGCGGGGGCAGTACTTCTTCCACTCGACGCGCTCGGGGTGCAGGCGCTTGTTCTTGTCGGTGAAGTAGTTCCTGTTTTTGCAGTCGCTGCAGGCGAGGATGATTTTTTCGCGGGGCATTGGAGCTTCCTTGTGACTTCAACATTTAGGGAACTGATAACTGCGGACTGCGAACTAACTGCGGACTACGGACTAACTACCATTGCGAACTGCTGACTGATTGCGGATTGCGGACCTACTGCGAACTGCGGACTAACTGCTATTGCGGACTGCGGACGTACTGCGGAGCGCGAACCCTGAGTCCTCACTTCAGTCCTCAGTAAGTCCTGAGTTCAGTCCTCAATAAGTCCTCAATAAGTCCTCAGTTCAGTCCTCAGTTCAGTCCTCAGTTCAGTCCTCAGCCCAGTCCTACTCAATCAATTACTTCAGGATCTTCGTGACTACGCCGGCTCCAACCGTTCTACCGCCCTCTCTGATCGCGAAGCGGAGACCCTCGTCCATGGCGATCGGCGTGATCAGCTCGATCTCCATCTGCACGTTGTCCCCCGGCATCACCATCTCCATCCCCTCCGGCAGCTCCACGCTTCCAGTGACGTCCGTAGTCCGGAAGTAGAACTGCGGCCTGTAACCCTTGAAGAACGGCGTGTGACGCCCGCCCTCTTCCTTGGTCAGCACGTATACCTCGGCCGTGAACTTCGTGTGCGGCGTGATCGACCCCGGCTTGGCCAGCACCATCCCGCGCTCCACGTCCTCCTTGTTGATTCCACGAAGGAGGAGTCCCACGTTGTCACCCGCCTGGCCGTCGTCCAGGAGCTTCCGGAACATCTCGACCCCGGTGATCACGGTCTTCTTGTCACTGTTGAACCCGATCAAGGCTACTTCCTCGCCGACCTTGATCTTGCCCTTCTCGATACGTCCCGTAGCCACAGTACCTCTACCGGTGATCGAGAACACGTC
>DASTTD010000092.1:0-3156 GCA_035760325.1 Gemmatimonadaceae bacterium | reverse complement strand
CGGCGCGATGGTACCGTTCATCGGATACCCCTTTACGACGCCGTCGCTGATCCGGAGCGTAAACGTCGCGTCGGGCGGCAAGGCCGTTCCGTACGCCGCGAACATCGCCTGACCGATCTTCTCAGCGTTCGCCGCGATGATTGCATTGAGCGCAGCTGCACGCGCAATTACTGTCCGGTTCACCGGATCGAGGGTTCGCGCCAGCACGATCATCGGGTCGGTGGAGGCCGCGATCCCGGCGGCGCCGCCGCTAAGGAGTGAGGCCCGGAAAGTGGAGTCCCCGACCCGCGTGCCCCGGACGACCGAAGCAGCGACTGCCTCTGGGGTGCGATTGCCCAGCGCGGCCCGAAGAAACGGATCGTCCGGCGGGAGGTCCGCCCGGGCCGCGGCGAGCTGAGCCGTCAGGATCAGGCGCTCGAATGCCGTATCGATGGGAACGTTCCTCAGGACGGCGGAGCGAATGGCGTTAATGCGCGTTCCCCGGTACGCCGGCAAGCGCGCTGCCTCGGGTTTCGACTCTTCCAACGCGAGGCGGACCGTCCGAGCCGCAAGGGTCAGCAGCCTCGACCCGCCGGTGGGCAGCGTGAGAGGGTTGAAGCCATCGACGAAAGCCTGATAGCGCTGCTGGAAGCTGAACGCCGCCAGCTCGCGCTGCGCGGCGGTGATCGCGTCCCATGCGGCGCCGTACTCAGCCTGCAGGCGGGGATCAGCGGCGATCCGCGCGCGGAAGTCCCGCTCGAATTCCCGCTTTGTCGCCATCTGGAGAGTATCGAGCAAGCCCGTTCGATACCCGGTAACGGCCTTCAATGAATTCTCGTAGCTGAAGACGTCGTTCTGGTAGCGTCGGGCCGCCGAGGTATCACGCCTGGCAAGCTCGGCATAGACGTCGAGATTCCTCCTGTAACCGGCGAGTGTGGCCGGATAGCCCACGTCACGCAGGAACTCCATCTGCGCGATCGTATTGAGACGACCCGTCGATCCGGGATTTCCTACGACGAAGATCAAATCGTTCTCGACGGCGCCGTTGCGGCTCCATCGCAGATACTCCGGCGGATTGAAGGGCTGGTCGTTCTCGTAAACCCGGAACAGTGTCACATCGAGATCGTACCGCGGATACGTGAAGTTGTCCGGGTCGCCGCCGAAGAAGGCGATCTCGCCCTCAGGGGCCATCACCAGGCGAATGTCATTGAACCGGCGGTAGCGGTAGAGCGAATAAATCCCGCCGTGGTACAGCGTCACCACCTGACAAGTGAGCCGCGTCTGCTGGCTGCATTCGTCCTGTATCCGGGCTATCACCGCCTCCCGCTGGGACGCCTGATCGGCCGGCGTCGTTCCGGTGACCGCTGACCGAACGCGACCGGTAACATTCTCGATCGACTGGAGCTGGTCGACATAGAGACCGGCGCACTTCTTTTCCTCCCTGACCGCCTTGGCCGCAAACCCTGTCTCTATGTAGTTCGAGTCCGACGGCGACGTGCTCTCGATGCAGGCGCGGGCGCAGTGATGGTTCGTCATTACCAGTCCACGAGACGAGACGAACGACGCGGAGCAGTTCGGAAGCCGGACGGAGGCGAGCCGCACCTTGTCGAGCCAGCGCTGATCCGGCGCGAAGTTGTAGGTGCGGCGCCAGTAATCGATCGGCGGGGCGTCGAATGTCCACATCGTCCCGAACTCGGGCCGATAGCTCGCCTGCGCGGGTGGAGCTTGCGCAACAGCGGGCTGCGGAGCGCTGGCGACGGGCGCCGGGGTTTGCGCGCACGCGGTGGAGACGGTCGAGAGCGCGATAGCGGCAAGGAATGATTTTCTCAGCGGCATATTCAATGGTCCGGTTGGTGAGTGTCCGATGCCCGTGCAAAAGGCCGACCGCCGTTTCGCTTGTCGCGTCAACTGGCCGGGTCTAGATTGCAGCACACCCTTCATAAGTTTCTCTCACGCTTCCCAATGTCTCAAACGACCCGCACTCTGCAGGAGACGGTGACCTCACTCTCACCCGCCGAGACGCTTGCCGCCGCGAAGCGGTTTTTCGCGCGCCAGAACGGCATTTACTCGGCATTTCCCGAGCAGGAAAGCGCGGGGCACCTCACTCTCAGGGGCCAGGGCGGCGAAGAGGTCATCATCGGCGTGGCACCCGTAGATAGCGGCACGAGAGTCACGGGCTCGACGTATCTGTTCGATCAGCAGATCGCCCGCTTTTTCGCGACGCTGGACGCGCCCGCCCGCACCTCCGCTGTGGAGACCGCCGGTTGACGACGAGATTCGTCAACAGCCTCCGCACCCGGGGCGAGGCAATCGAGCTTGGCTCACCATCCCCAAAACCCATGAGAGTCCGCGCACAGGTTCTCGAGGCGTGGGATGCCATCCGGATCGACGCCGATCCTTCAGCGTCGGTAAGAAGCCTGAAGGAGCTCGCCCTGCGCGAGCTCTACCCCGGCGAAAACCACGAAACCGATTTCGTCGTCAAGCTGAATGGCTTCGAAGTGCTCGATGAGGAGGCGCCTCTCTCCGCGACCGGCGCTCGCGATGGCTCGACCTTTCTCATCACCGACCGCCGGCGCCGTCCCGTCGACTGACGCTCCCCGGTCCGTGCGGACCGCGTTCATTTCACACAGTGATTGCGGACGGCATGATACGGGCTGGGGCCATCCCGAGCACGTAGGCCGTCTCCGCGCCGTCACGCGCGCGCTCAGGGACGAGCCCGCTCTGTTCTCCCTCGTGGAGCACGTCGAGGGGCGACACGCGACGGTCGAGGAGCTGGAGCTGGCCCACACGAGCGAGTATGTCCGGAGCGTTCGCGATGTCTGCGAACGAGGTGGGGGGCGGCTGGATGCGGACACCGTCGTCAGCGAAGGATCGTGGGACGCGGCTACCGCGGGCGCGGGCTGTGTCCTGACCGGCGTCGACCTCGCCGTATCCGGCGAGCGCGGCCGCAGCTTCTGCGGGGTACGGCCGCCCGGACACCACGCTGTTTCCGACCGGGCAATGGGATTTTGTCTTTTCGGCAACGTCGCCATCGCATCCCGCTACGCCCGGCGGAAGCACGGGCTCGAGCGCATTCTCATCATCGACTGGGACGTGCATCACGGTAACGGAACTCAGGCGCTGGTCGAGAGCGAGGCTGACATCCGGTTCGTGTCGATGCATCAGTGGCCATGGTAC
>DASTTD010000091.1:0-3384 GCA_035760325.1 Gemmatimonadaceae bacterium | reverse complement strand
CATGGACGGTGCCCCGCCTTCCGCGAACCTTATATCATGTTACGCCAATAACTTATCGCGAGTTTCATCGCGCCCAGCCAGTCATTTCTGCCCTCTTTACGTGACACCCGTCTACGCATGGTGACACCTTCAGCCGCGCTTCAGGTGCAGGGTCTCCGCAAGTCCTACGGAGACGTCGTTGCGGTCGCCGGACTCGACCTCGAGGTCCGCACCGGCGAATGCTTCGGACTGCTTGGTCCCAACGGGGCCGGAAAAACCACCACTATCGAGATCTGCGAGGGACTGCTCCGCTCCGACTCCGGCTCCGTGCTCGTACTCGGCAAGAGCTGGGAGACCGACGGCGACGACCTGCGCGAAAGGCTTGGCATCCAGCTTCAGGATACTCAGCTCGCCGAGAAACTCAGCGTGGATGAGACGCTTACACTGTTCCAGAGCTTTTACCGCGAAGCGAGGGACGTCGGAGACGTGATCGACATGGTCGAGCTGGGCGAGAAGCGATTCGCGCGCGTCGGCACGCTTTCGGGCGGGCAGAAACAGCGCCTTGCCGTCGCTTGCGCGATGGTTGGTGACCCCGACCTCCTGTTCCTCGATGAGCCGACGACCGGCCTCGACCCGCAGTCACGTCGCCAGCTCTGGGATCTCATTTCGCAGTTTCGCGCCGAGGGTAAGACAATTGTCCTCACCACGCACTACATGGAGGAAGCCGAGCGCCTGTGCGACCGCGTCGCAATCGTTGATCATGGGCGGGTGATCGCCCTCGGCACCCCGGGTGAGCTGATCGACCACGTCGATATGTCTCACCTGCCGCCACCGGAGCCGCGGAAGACTCACGCGACTCTCGAAGACGTCTTCGTGTCGCTGACCGGAAGGACACTGCGCGATGAGTGACGCAGTCGCTCTTTTCGAGGTTGCGCGGGAAGCGCGTCAGCAGCGACGATCCCGGTCGGCGCGCGGGTTCAGGGGGCACCCTCTGGTGCAGCTCACGCTCGTCCGGTTCCGGGAATTCATTCGCGAGCCTGAAGCGGTGTTCTGGACCTTCGTGTTTCCGATTCTCCTCGCGGCCGGACTGGGGATCGCTTTCCGGCAGCAGGGCCTCGAACAGCTGCAGGTCGGCGTGGTGGAAAGGCCGGGGGCGGACACATCGGTCGTAACCGCGATGAGGCGCGACTCCACTCTCGTGCTCAGGCCGTACGACGACAGCGCTGCCGCACTTGCGCTGCGGACGGGCAAGGTCGCTCTCCTGGTGATCCCGGGGCTCGCCCGCGATAGCGTCCAGTACGTTTACGACCGCGGCCGGAGCGAGGCGGCGAGCGCGCGGCTCGTGGTTGATCGCGCGATTCAGGCGGGGGCAGGCCGAGTGGATCCGGTGCGGGCGAGCGACAGCTACGTTACCGAGAAGGGGTCGCGCTACATCGACTTCCTGGTTCCCGGGCTGCTGGGGATGAACCTGATGGGGTCGAGCATCTGGTCGCTGGCTTTTACGATCGTGACAGCCCGGAACAAGAAGCTGCTGAAGCGGCTCATGGCAACGCCGATGTCGCGGCTGCAGTACCTGCTGTCCTTTCTTTTTTCGCGGCTCTTCTTTCTCATTCTCGAGGTGGTGACACTGGTGGGGTTCGGCTACTTCGCGTTCGGAGTCCCCCTTCGCGGATCGCTTGCGACACTGATGCTGATCGCTCTACTGGGTGCCGTCTCATTCGGAGGGCTCGGTCTCTTGTGCGCGTCCAGGGCGCGCACCGTCGAGGCGGTATCCGGAATCGCCAATTTCGTCATGCTGCCGATGTGGGTTTTCTCAGGCGTTTTCTTCTCATCGTCGAACTTTCCCGAGGTCGTTCAGCCGTTCATTCGTCTGTTGCCTCTCACGGCGGTGAACGACGCTCTGCGCGCCAACATGCTCGAGGGCGCATCACTCGCGGCGGTATCTCCTCAGGTGCTGATCATCGTCATCTGGGGAGTCGTCGCCTTCTTCGCGGCGCTCAAGCTGTTCCGCTGGCGCTGATGGAATGAGCTCTTCGCCACCAGCCGCGAACTCACTGCCCGTGAACGAGTCGGTGGCCATCCCCCGTGGCGAGCTGGACGTACGCGTCTCCCGATCCTCCGGCGCTGGCGGACAGCACGTGAACAAGACTTCTTCACGGGTCGAGATCTTCTGGAACGTTCTTTCGTCGCGCGCCGTGTCCGATGATGAGCGCGCGCGCCTCGTGGCGAAGCTTGGCTCGAAGCTTACCACTGAAGGCAGCATCCGGGTCGTCGCGAGCGACATGCGGAGCCAGACCCGGAACCGCGAGCTTGCCGAGGAGCGTCTGGCGGAGCTGGTGCGTCGCGCGCTGGTCGTGCCGCGCAAGCGGCGACCGACGAGGCCGACGATGGCTTCAAAGGAAGCTCGTCTCGACGAGAAGAAGCGCCGGGCGAGCAAGAAGCGTGATCGACAGCAGAAATCATTTGATTGAGTCTGGGGCAGGCGACTGATCGAATTACATTTCTGTCGCGGCTGTTCCTTCCTCTTTTCGTAACCCCACTCAGTTGAACGACAAAGCTCCCCGCGCTACACGCGGGCAGATCATTGCTGGGTTCGCGTCCATCTATCTCGTCTGGGGCTCGACGTATCTCGCGATCCGGTACGCGGTCGAGACGATGCCCCCGTTCGTCATGGGCGGAACGCGGTTTCTCATTTCAGGTTTGCTGCTTTACCTGTGGGCGCGCTCGCGTGGAGCACCTCGGCCCACACGGAAGCAGTGGCGCAATGCGACGATTGCCGGCGCGTTTCTGCTCCTGGGCGGGAATGGCGGCGTGGTGTGGGCGGAGCAAACCGTCTCGTCCGGCATGACCGCGCTGCTCGTCTCGATTCTTCCGTTCTGGCTGGTAATAATCGAGTGGGCGCGTCCACCGCGCCGGCGTCCGGGTGCGGCGGTATTGATTGGACTCGTCGTTGGATTCATCGGGCTGGTCGTGCTGATCGGCCCCGGCGACATCGGCGCCAACGGCGTCAGCCTGCTCGGAGCAATCGTCCTGATACTCGCGTCGCTTTCCTGGGCGATCGGATCGTTCTGGTCACGCGATGCCGACATGCCGGAGTCTGGGCTCCTCACGACTGGAATGGAAATGCTCGGCGGAGGACTGCTGCTCGTTCTTGCGGGCGTGATCGCGGGGGAGCTGAAGGGATTCGAAGTCAGTGCGGTGTCGACCGCATCGTGGGTTGGATGGGGATACCTGATCGTGTTCGGCTCACTGATCGGATTCACCTCCTACATCTGGCTGCTCGACAAGGTCTCGCCGGCGCGATTGGGCACCTACGCGTATGTGAATCCGGTGGTCGCGGTGATACTCGGGTGGGCGATCGCAGGGGAGACCCTCTCGCTCCGCACCGGAGTCGCGGCGGTCATC
>DASTTD010000090.1:0-2073 GCA_035760325.1 Gemmatimonadaceae bacterium | reverse complement strand
GTGCTGGGGATCGCTCTCCTCGGTATTTCCTTCGCGGGGCCGCTGGTCAGGCTTTCCCGCGCCCAGCCGATCGCGATTGCGGTCTGGCGTCTCGGATTCGCCCTCGCCGTCGTCGGAGCGCTTCTCGCGGCGACCGGACAGTGGAAGGAGTTTCGCCGCATCACGACGCGGGAGCTCACTCTGGCGTCGCTTGGGGGTGTCTCGCTCGCGCTCCACTTCTGGGCGTGGAATGCTTCCGTCCACCTCACTACGATCGCTGCCTCCGTTACGCTCGTCAGCCTCCAGCCCGCGGTGGTGGCGGGTATCTCCGCGCTGCTCATTCGTGAAGCCCCATCCCCGCGCCAGAGCCTGGGGATCGGAGTCGCGATCGTCGGCGCCCTGTTCATCGCTGCGCCCGACCTTGGCGGCGGAATCGGTACCGGCGGAAACCGGCCCCTGCTGGGCAACCTGCTGGCGGTCTCCGCGGCTGTGACCGCCGGGATCTATTACACGATCGGCCGTAGACTGCGAATGAGCCTGGGCGTATGGACCTACGTCGCTGTCGTTTACGGCGCCGCCTTCCTGACCCTCGTTGCGGTCGCCCTGGCGCGTGAAGTCCCGCTCGGCCCCCAGCCTCCCCGTGAGATCGGAATCTTCGTTGGCCTCGCTCTCCTGCCCACTATCCTCGGCCATACAGGTATGAACTGGGCGCTCAAGCTTCTCCCCGCGTTCGTGGTGAACCTGACGGTGTTGGGCGAGCCGGTCGGCGCGACGCTGTTAGGGGCTCTCATGCCGTCGATCGCCGAGATACCGACCGGGTCGACGTTCATCGGCGGGGCGGTGGTCCTCGCCGGAGTGATAATTGCGACTACCGGGAGTGGGGGAACCGGAGCTGACAGTTTGGGCGTGCGGGGTGGTTTAACTGAGAACGACACAGGAACGGAGAACGACACAGATCCGAGGGGTCAGAAGCACAGCTGAGAGTTGCGAGGAACGGCGCGATTTTACCTCTCGCAACTCCAAGCTACGCCTCTGGCCCCTCAGATCTGTGTCGTTCTTGGTTTCTACCAACTCGCAACAGTGGCTAATTTTCGAGACGACCATGCCCCTTGCTTCTCGCACCGCTACTACTGGATAAATGCGCCGCCTGAAGATCCTTGTACTACTGCTGTCAACCGCGCTCGCCGCTGCCGACGCGATCCCGGCGCAAACCCGCAATCCCCAGCGTCGCCCGGCGGCGCCTCGCGTCCCGCGAACTCCCCCGCGCCCGCAGCCTCAGATACGCATTACTTCGCCGCTCGAGCAATTCGGCCGGAACATCGGCGACGATTATTTTCTCGTGAACTACAGCCGGATGATCGAGTACTGGCAGAAGCTCGACCGGCAGTCCGAGCGGATCAGGCTCGAGCGGATCGGCACGACGGCGGAAGGGCGCCCGATGTGGATGGCGATCGTCACCGCGCCGGAAAATCACCGTCGCCTCGGCTTCTATCAGAGCATCGCCCGGCGTCTGGCCCTCGCTGAAGGGCTGACCGATTCCGCGGCGCGCGCCCTCGCCGCGCAGGGCAAGGCGGTCGTCTGGATCGATGGCGGACTGCACGCGACCGAGGTGCTCGGCGCGCAGCAGCTGATACAGACTGCATACGAGCTGGCAAGCCGTAACGATCCCGAGACGCTGCGCTTTCTGCGCGACGACATCATTCTGCTGGTGCCGGCGAATCCGGACGGGCAGGAGCTGGTTTCCGACTGGTACATGCGGGAGCCCGACTCGCTGAAGAGAACGACATCACGGCTGCCGCGGCTCTATCACAAGTACATCGGACACGACAACAACCGTGATTCCTATATGGCCTCGCAGCCGGAAACCCAGGCGATGGACAGCATCCTTTTCCGGGCGTGGTTTCCGCAGATCGTTTATAACCACCACCAGACCGGTCCGGCCGGGACCGTTATGTTTGCCCCGCCCTTCCGCGATCCGTTCAACTACAACTTTGATCCGCTGATTCCTGTTGGCCTGGATCTCGTCGGGGCGGCGATGCACAACCGCTTCGTCGCCGAAGGAAAGCCCGGCTCCACAATGCGGGAGGGCGCAAA
>DASTTD010000089.1:0-3856 GCA_035760325.1 Gemmatimonadaceae bacterium | reverse complement strand
CTCTCCGGGGGCCGTCTGCGTGAGAGCTTTCGCGTTCGCCGCACAGGCGCCGGCAATGTCGTTCTTCTCGAACAGCACGCGTGCCATCCAGTAGTTCGCGCGGGCGATTGATTTACTGCGTGGATAATCCCGCGGGATCCGCTGGAGATGTATGAGCGCGTCATCTCTGTCTCCTCGCGCCAGCTCCAGCTGCGCGAGCCGGAGCAAGGCGTCTTCAGCGTGGGGTGCAAGGGGATAGTCGACGACGATGTGCCGGTAGTCGCTTTCTGCTGCCGCGGCACTGGTGGCGAGAGTAGCGCGCCAGAAAAGCGCTTCCGGATAAATCGGGGAAGTCGGAGGCGTGGTCCTGATGATCGAGTCGATCAGCGATCTGCCCGCGACCGTGTTTCCGTCGCTCGCCAGCTCCTGAGCTCTGATGAACACCAATTCCGCGGCTCGAGCCGCCGACTGCGCTGCCGCAGTGGTGCCCGCGCAGAATATCAGTGCGCCTGCAAGGTATGCTCGTCTCAACATCATTCGCGGTTCTCCTTTTCTCGCATCAGGCGGCCGCACTCGTTTCCTCGGCCGCGCACATGCTGAGTACTACTGTAGCCAATATTTGTTCTTCAGAGGAGACCTTGCTTTCCTTGAGCGCGACATCTGCTTCCAGCAGTGCATCGAGCGCAAAATCGATGGCTTCCCGGCTCCATCTTTCCGCTGCCCGGGCCCAGACAGGCGTCGCTGAGCCCCATGGTCTGCCGGTGAATGCGCCCGTCTCCTTCAGCAGCTCGAAGTACTGCTGACTCAGCTGACCCCTCGAAGCCCCCTCATCCAGTCTCGCCCGCCCCCAGGCAATCGCGATCATCTGTGTCGAGAGCGCCATTACGACCGATACCGCACTGGCTTTGGGCTGCGAAAGAACGTGAGGAACCAGCTCGAGCGCACGGCTGACGTTCCGCTCGGCAACGGCATCGAGGAGATCCGCCTGAGTTTCTCCGCGTCGTACACCGACAATTGCCGAGACTGCGTCTTCAGTGATCTCGTTACCCTGGGTGAAGCTGGCAAGCTTGTCCAGCTCCGCGGCCAGCTGGTGCAGATCGCTACCCACCGCTGCCTGGAGCAGGTCGATCGCTGACCCCGTTATCTGGACACCGAGATCATTCCTGGCGTGATGGGCAATCCATTTGGGCAATCGGTCCCCGGTGAGCGGGTCGAACTCGAGGACGGTCGTGCCTGCCGCAAGCCCCGCATCCACCTTCGAGCCGCTTGCCGAGGTCAGGAGCAGCATCACGTCGGAAGCAGGATGGCTGAGGTACTGATCCAGTGCTTTCCGCGCATCTTTCCTGAGGCTGCCGACATCGCGTATTACGACGACCCGCCGGTCCGCCATCATCGGGGGAGTGCCAAGGAGGCTGCCCAGAGTCTCGGCATCGAGGTCCGATGCCTTGCGGACGTCCAGATTGAAATCGCGCGGCTGCTGGTCGAGGGCTGCCTCGGTCAGCTGGCTCACCGCGTCCTCTTTTTGATACTCGTCTTCCCCCGTGATGTAATAAGCGCCGTCAAAAGAGCGGCGCCTGATGGTTTCACGGAGCGTTTTGAGCGAGGAGACGGACATCCTCGAAATATAGGGCAGCCTCTCGTGGCTGCTGTCATAGCGGGCGCTAGCGATCCAGCTTGGCCAGCTCGAATCTCGAATGAGCGAACCGGACCGGGGCCTCTTCCGCGAAGAGCGCGGCAGGCCAGATCGCGAGTCCGGCAGACGCTGATGCGACGATCGCCGGAGTCGAGTTCGTGATCGGCGTGAGATCCGGCTCGGTAGCAATCGCAACTACGGGCGGCATTAAGACATCGCGCGTCATTTCCGTCTGATAGACGGTGCTGCCGATGTATGCGAGCATGATGGCGCTGGCCAGTGTCGCGACGGTGGCCGCCAATGCACCTCGCGTCAGGTTGCGGCGAGTGGTTTCCAGGAGCACGTCGTTTTCGTGGGCTTCCTTGAGCCGAGCCTCGAGGCGGTCGGTAAAGCCCGTAGAGGGCTCGATTGGCGGGAGATTTCTGAATAGGAGGAGAGCGCGTCGCACCTTTGCGTCGTGTTTCGCGCACAGTCCGCACTCAGCCATATGTCGCTGCATGCGGACGAGCTCGACACCGGCGAGGGTGTCGTCTACGAAGGCCAGGTGTTTTTCAGAAAACTCGCGACAATCCATGGAGATCGGGTGGGGGTCCGGGAACAGGTACCCCATTGGGTGATGTCCTGTTCCCGGTTTCCGGCCCTAATCTACATATGGGGCAATGATTTCCGCGAATGAATTTCTTGCCCTGTTCAGCCGCGATTTTACCGTGCCAAGATTGCACTCGGTGATCTCGGCGATCTCCTCATAGGACTTGCCCTCGAGCTCCCGCAGGACGAACACGTGCCGGTGGTGCTCGGGCAGCTTCGCGACGCTCTCCTCCACTACTTCACGGAGATGCCGCTTCCGGTACATGTCATCCGGACGTGAGGTGGTATCCTCGAACTGAAGGGGACGGTCCTCATCCTGGAAGTTCTTCTGCACCGTCTGGAAAAGAACGAGTGGGTTCCGCGATCTGTTGCGCAGCTCGTTTTTCGCCAGGTTGGAGGCAATAGTGTAGACCCAGGTCGAGAACTTCTTCGAGCGGTCGAAGCGGTGGAGATGCCTGTAAACCCGGATGAAAACCTCCTGAACCAGGTCTTCGGCTTTCTCCCGATCTCCGATCGTTCTGTAGACGAAGTTCAACAGACGAGTCTGATAACGCGTTACCAGCTCCGAAAAGGCACGCTCTTCTCCACCAAGGAAAGCGGTGACGACGGCGGAATCATCCATCGCCTGTAGCCTTTCCCTGACGGTCGGCCCTACAGCTGGAATCAGTTGCTTACGGACGATGTCGGCCATTCTTTCTCCTTTAGATAGGAGACGTTCACGACGTGATATCGTGCACAGCTCCGGTGGAACATTTACCCGCTACCATATAATGCACACGGCATGCCGAACGGGGTCCGTCGTTAACGCGTTGGCCCGTAAGGGCTTAGCTGTCTTGGAGTTACGCCAGAGCTTGTCCGGTTTCTGCCTTTATGTCCTAATTTTGTGACACAGTCGGGGCGTCTTCAATGATTAGACGCCAATCTGGCCACCGGAGTTAACGCCGGGCGCGAAACCCGGCTGTGAACAGGATACCGAGAGCGGTTTTGGCATCCTGGATCTCGCCACCTTCGATCATTCGGAGCGCCCTGGAGAGGGGAAGGGGGTGGAGGGCGAGAAACTCATCAGCCTCGCGACTCGACTCTCCGGATTCCAGGCCGGTCGCCATGAAGAGGTGGATCTTCTCGTCGGTAAAGCCGGGGGTCGTGTACATGGTGAAGAGTTGCTCAATTCCGCTGGCAGAGCAGCCCGTTTCTTCCTTGAGCTCCCGGAGCGCACAGGCTCTTGCATCTTCACCCGGATCCAGTCGTCCGGCTGGTATCTCGTACAGATATCCGTCCGAGGCATGGCGGTACTGGCGGATGAGAAGGATCTGCGGATCCTCCCCGAGCGGATCACTGAGGAACGGAACGACGGCGCTCGCTCCCGGGTGCCGGATCATTTCCAGCTCACCGACTGATCCGTCGGGGAAGCTCACTTCATCCACATCCATCGAGATGACCTTACCCGTATAGACGCGGCGGGACCGGATGACGGTCATTACAGGTTGTGGACGTGCACGCTGCCGGCTCCCAGCTGATCGAGCGAGTGACGGACGAGTGCCGGATCTCCCACCACCACTGTCTGCAGCTCATCGGGATGAAGGTGCTTCCGCGCGGCTTCACGCACGGCCGCTGCCGTCACCGCTCGAATGTTGCCGCGATAGGAGTCGTAGTAAT
>DASTTD010000088.1:0-3316 GCA_035760325.1 Gemmatimonadaceae bacterium | reverse complement strand
CCGGATTATAGAGCAAACAGCCGGCCAAACCGGGGCGATTTTCGAGCAGGTTTTGCGGGGCGTGGCCTACGTCGTGCCTAAGCGGGACGGGAACACGCAAACTCAACCACTCGAGGGCACAATGGATAACGGACGCTTTCGCCGCGTCGCCGCGATCGCCGTGGCGACACTCTTCCTCGTCAGCACTCCCGGCTTTTCACAGGATACGAGCGTAGCTACGCCGCCGACGACCGGTCCCGGGGCGCAGGCGCCGTTCGACACCACTGTGGGCGCCCTGGAAGCGCCGATCACCGATGCCGAGACCGTTGTCGATGACGACAACGACGGCTTCCCGTGGGGGCTGCTCGGCCTCCTCGGCCTGCTCGGACTGATGAAGAAGCCGGGCGGGACGACCGTCGTTCGGGACACCTACACCCCGCCGCCGGTGGATACGCGCCCTCGCAACGTAGGCACCGGCACCGCCACCGACGACCGGACGATGAACCTCAATCCACGGCCGGGTGGGACCAACGACCCGAACCGTCGATAGCAGGGCGAACACTGAAAAAGGGCGCGGAAATCCGCGCCCTTTTTTGTTCTATGTGATTTACCTGCTTACGCCTGAAGTGTTAGCGCGCGATGTCCTCGCCCGGGTTCTCGGCGGACTCTTCCGCGCCAGAATACCGCAAACCGAAGTGAACGCCTTCGCCGCGGCGGTCGTACGATGCGGACGATCCCACGCCATCGCCGCCTGGTCGCGGACATCGACTTCGCCTTCATCCCTCACCAGGGCGTTGTTCGCGCCATACACCGTGCTGCGCACTCGCTTCACCCTGACCGGAGCACAGCGGATGTGTACTCGCTGAACGAGGCGCGTGTACTTCTTCTTGTTTTCCAGAGTGCGAGGCTGGGCATAATCCCAGCTGGTTACGGTGGTCCACGTGCCGGGGGAGGATAGCGTCGCGCTCGCCGTATCGAAAAGCACGCGCACATTGCGGTCCGCGTATACCTGTCGCCACGGGGCCTGTGCGGCCGCGATCGATGGAGCCGCGACTGAAGCCGCAAACACCGCTATCAGACCTGCTTTACCAATCATGAGCTCTCCTCGTGCGTTCAACGAGTGCAGTACGCGGGAATGCATTCTACCGCGATATCGGAACAGTGATAATAAGTGGCCGCTCGTGAAACCTGCCACGCCTTCCGTGAGTAGAAACCCGCCCGCGCCGAATTGGGTCCGGAACGCGGCCGGCATCAAGCCAGAATTTTTTCTTCCCTGCGCTTGATCCTGCGATAGCACTCGCAGGCGGCCTTCTCCAGCCCGGCCCGATCGACGATCGTCACCGAGCCGCGCCCATGAGAAAGGAGCCCCTGCCGCTCCAGTATGCCCATCGCGACAGTCACCCCCGCGCGGCGCACGCCGAGCATCTGGGCGAGGAATGACTGGGTGAGATCGAAGCTGGGCTTCCCCACCCTGTCGTGGGACATGAGAAGCCACCGCGCGCACCGCTGCTCGACGACGTGCATCCTGTTGCACGCCGCGGACTGGGAGACCGCCTCGAATACCACCTGGCTGTACCGGTGAAGCACGCGTGTCAGCTCCGGTCCATCCGACACGAGCCTGGCGAAGTCTCCGAGGGAAATCCGACGTGTCGCCCCGGTAATCTGGCCGCAGCCGAGTAATCCCGTCGACTCGACTCCATGGAACGCCACCAGCGGCGTGAAGCCGTCATTTCCTACCGTCATCGCCTCCACTCCGCCGCCTCCCTCGAGGTGAACCACGAGTGAGATGACGCAATCCTCGGGGAAATAGACGTGCGAGATGGGATCTTCAGGCCTGAACAGAATGTCTTTCGTCTTCACCGTGACGATCTCGCTGGCCGCGACCAGGGGGTCCAGCTCGCCAGCCGGCAGGAGACTGAGGAGCCTGTTGCGGCTCACTCGGGGATTATCGAGGAGGGAGGTTGCCCCACTCTGCTCCGGCAGGGTGAATTGCATCAGCGAATCTAACCAGATGTTCAGCTACACGCGAATGGCCCAGACCCCATGTTATGTTCGAGGGTGGGAACAAGTCATTTTATCGCGGCCTGCCCTCCATAGAGCACGAGACCGAAATAGGCCCACCGGAAGCCCATGACGACACCAGCAGGACCGCAGGCCAAAGAGCGAAAATACCGCTTCAAGGACGAATGGCTTGTTGCGCTGGTTGGGACCATGCCCGGGGTCACCCCTGAGCTGATCCAGCGGTGGCGGACGCAGGAGAAGCCCTACGTCGCCCAGGCGCTGATCGACGGGGACGTGCTCTCTTTCCGCGAGATCGCCGAAGTCGTGAAGGATGCGTTCCGCATCGACTACGTCGATCTCTCTCCCGGCGCCATCGACAAGAACGCGATGTCGATCCTTCCCGAAAAGCTGTGTCGCGAGCTCAATCTGCTTCCCGTCAAGGTGGACGCGAAAACGGTACACCTGGCGATGGCGAACCCGCTCGACCAGGAGGCCATTCAGCGCGTGAGCTGGGCGACGAGCCGCGAAGTCACGCCGCTGTTCTGCCCGCCGGGACAGCTGGACAAGCTGGTCTCGGACACGCTTCGGCCCGATGCCCTGATCTACGGCCTGATCGAGAAGCTCGACCACGCCGCCGGCGTCGAGCAGGTCATCGATGTAAAGGAGGACGAAGAGGCGATGTCCCGCGTCCACGCGCCGGTCATCAAGCTCGTCGACGCAATCCTCGCCAACGCGATCAAGCTCCGCGCTTCGGACATCCACATCGAGCACGACGAAGCCTCGACCCTCGTCCGGTTCCGCATCGACGGGCTGCTCAAGAACATCATGGTCCTCCCCCGATTCATCGGCGTCGGGCCAGTCGTGTCCCGCATCAAGATCATGGCGGACCTCGACATCGCCGAGAAGCGCCGCCCTCAGGACGGCCGCGTGAGCATCTCGCTCGACGGACGCCTCGTCGACATCCGGCTCGTGGTCCTGCCGACCGTCGAAGGGGAGTCGGTGGTCATGCGAATTCTCGAGAAGAACGATCGCGTGGTCAGCTTCGCCGACCTCGGCATGGCCGGCGAGCCGCTCAAGCGACTCGAGGCGGCCATCGCCCGTTCGCACGGCGCGGTTCTCGTGACGGGCCCCACGGGCTCGGGTAAGTCGACGACGCTGTACTCCGCGCTGGACAGGATCAAGAGCCCCGAGAAGACGATCATCACGATCGAGGATCCGGTCGAGGTCCGCGTCAAGGGCATCAAGCAGGTCCAGGTCAACCACAAGGCGGGGCTCGACTTCGCCGCGGGCCTGCGTTCGATGATGCGCGCCGACCCCGACGTGATCATGGTCGGCG
>DASTTD010000087.1:0-4213 GCA_035760325.1 Gemmatimonadaceae bacterium | reverse complement strand
TCGCTCCTCGGCTCGATGCTACTCTGGGGCTCGTCTCGGGCACGTCCATCCCTTCCGGCGAGGCAGGATTTGGTCAAACGTCTTAGTCAAGTGTGTAATTCCAGAAATGGTATGTCAAGAGCTACATTCATAGCCGCCGGTGGCGCTCACCTCAACGTCTGACGAACATCATATGTCTGCCGAACTCCTCGTCCTCCGCATAGTTCACGTACTCGGCGGTATCTTCTGGCTCGGCAGCGGCCTGTTCACGACCTTCTTCCTCGTTCCCGCGCTTGGTCGCGTTGGGCCAGCAGCTGCCGGCCCGGTGATGGGCGCCCTTCAGCAGCGCAGGCTTTTTACCGTACTCCCGGTGGTCGCGCTCCTGACCATCATCTCGGGCGCCAGACTCCTCCACATTGTGTCGGCGGGTTTCGCGCCCGCGTACTTCGACTCCCGCACTGGGCAAACACTGCTCTGGAGCGGAGTCGCCGCCGTGATCGCTTTCCTGCTAGGCCTCGTTGTAGCACGACCGGCCGCGGTACGTTTAGGTCAGCTAAGCGCGTCTCTGCCGACAATGCCGGAGGCGGAGCGAGCCGCGCGTTCGAGTGAGGTCGAGCGCCTGCGCCGCCGGAGCGGCCTTGCGGGCACGGTCGCGATGGTATTGCTCGTCGCCGCGGCGGTCGGCATGGCCGTCGCACGGTACGTGGTGTGATCACCAGCGCGCGCAGCGAGGGTGCCATGATCTTTTCGAGTATCGCCCCCAGTCCAGGCTTGCGGGAGTCAATTAGAGATTACTTGATCGCTCACTTCCGTTTCGATCCGGAGAAGCCTGTACCGTACAAGCGGTACGCTCCAAGACCAGAACAGGGGATCACGTTCTTCGTAAGAGGTCGCCCCAGTATCGTGAACCCGCTCACGGAAGAGATTCGAGTAG
The DNA here is from genome assembly GCA_035760325.1 of Gemmatimonadaceae bacterium. Taxonomy (GTDB): domain Bacteria; phylum Gemmatimonadota; class Gemmatimonadetes; order Gemmatimonadales; family Gemmatimonadaceae; genus UBA4720. Next base: position 3,300 of record DASTTD010000087.1, on the reverse strand, counting down.
CACCTTCCGTAGCCGTCTTTGGGCAACAGATGAAGCGGTGCAATGTCTACCTGCCGCCCGAGTTCCTGATGTTCAGGGTGCATTTCCAGCCAGGCGCTCTGTTCCGCGTGCTGAATATCCCGCTGTACGAGTTTGGCGAAGATTACTTCGACGCTGAGCTGGCTCTTAGTCGTGATGTGCGAGACGTGAGCGAACGGCTGGCCGCCGCCGAGAGTTATGCCGAGATGGTGGAGGCGGTCGAGGCGTATCTGGTACGGAGCGTGGCGAAGTCAAAGCAGAAAATGCTCCCGGTAGACCGGGCCGCCGAGCGACTGACGGATGATCCCCTGGACATTTCTCTGGACTGGTTGGCTCGCGAGGCCTGCTTGAGTCCTCGCCAGTTCAACCGGAAGTTCACCGAGCGCATTGGCGTGGGGCCGAAGGTCTACAGCCGCCTGATTCGATACCATCGTGCCCATCTGTTCAAAGCGGCACATCCGACCATCGCCTGGCCCAGGGTCGCGATCGAGTTCGGCTACACGGATTATCAGCACCTCGTCAGAGACTTTCGGGAGTTCACCAACGCGACACCCAACTCGTGGCTCCGCGAGGATGCCGCGTCCCCCGAGAACGTTCTGACACGGTCGGGCACCGGCTGACTCCCCCTCCTGCGGCAGCGCGATCCCTATCCTCTTCGCACTCCAATCGCAGGATGTCCGATTCTTACCACGCAAGTCCGGAAAGCAGGAATTATCGTGGTGCTCCGCCGAGCTGGGGTGTCCCTGCTGAACCAAGGAGCGACTCATGGACAGGAAGCATTTCTTGAAGGTTGCGGGGCTGAGCGCTGCCGCAACAACAATTGGAGGCATCGTCGGATGCCGGAGCGGGATCGTGACCCGATCGCCAGCGATGTCATCGCCGGCGGTTCGCGGGGACGGGGCCACACCACGACGTGCGCTCTATGTTCCGAACGGCAGGAACCGCTTCGAAAAAGAGATGATGATATGGGGGATCATTCCATTGCAGATCAAAGTCTCCACGGACGATACGGCTGGCAATCTGTTCGTTTTCGAGCACGCAAATATGGGCAAGGGTGGGCCGCCGCGGCACTTCCACTACGAGCAGGACGAGTGGTTCCATGCGGTGAAGGGCAATTTTGCTTTTGAGGTCGGCGAGGAACGTTTCACGCTCCGCCCTGGTGATTCGCTCTTCGCGCCCCGCATGATCCCTCACGTCTGGGCCCACGTCGGCGACGATCCGGGAACGCTGCTGCTCGCGGTGCAGCCCGCTGGCTCGCTCGAGGCGTTCTTCATGCAGAGTTCCGAGATGACCAGGCCCCCATCCCCAGCGGAGGCAGAGCAACAATTTGCCGCGCATGGAATGAAGGTCGTTGGTCCTCCGCTCGATGTTGGCTGAGCATGCACGGATGGTCTTGCATTCACGGTTTTTTACGCTCGCAGCGGTAATGCTGCGGCGCGCCTATCACTTCGTCCAGATGACGATCGCCCCGCAGCCGCTCATTCCCTGGTTGAACTCTCCCGGTATGCCGGCGCCCGCGTAAACTTCGACGCCGGCAATCTCATGCGGGCGCACCCAGTCGTCGATGTCGGCCGCGGTGAGGTTTCTCATGTGCTGGCCGTCGAGATAGAACGACGGCTCGCACCCGCCTCCGGCCGAGCCACGCATCGTGATCCTCGTATCGCCGAATGCTGCGCGTTCCACCATGAGCCCCGGCACCGTCCGGAAAAGATCGGAGGTTACGAGCGGTCGTCGCCGCGCGATGTCTTCTTCGGCGAGATAGTGTCCCACACCGCTGCGGCTGCGATCGACGAAACCCCTGATGTCACGCCCTCTGACGCGAGCTGCCGTGATCCTCACCGTGTCGAGCACTGCCCTGAAGGTGGAGAGTGCCACCCGAACCGGCGGTGCTCCGGGAACGACGTTGACCGGACGCCGCTCGGGATAGTAGCCGACGGCACGCACCTCGAGCATCCTGGTTCCGCCCGGCGGATCCACCAGCGTCCATTCGCCGCGCTCGTTGGTGCGCGTTTGCGCGTCCGAGGTGATGCTGACCTGCGCGCCCGGAAGGGGACTCCCGCCGGCGGCGGCGATTACCGTCCCGCTCAGACGCACGTCGCGCGCTCCTGAAACGCCCCCGGTCGTCTGTGCCGCCGCCGTTTCTCGCGCCGGGCCCAGATAGAGATCGCTGCGGACGAACCCGTTGGATGAAAGCGGCACCTCGAGGAGATCGGTGCTATCCGCGCCGCGACTCGCTCTCAGCGCCAGTGTCCCCGCGCTCGGCACATTACACATCGCGAACCAGCCGTTGTCTCCGGTCGTGGCGACGAGTCGCGGGATGCGGCGGCCGACTCCCCGGGTCGTGAAGGTGAGCTCGAGCCACTCACCGGTCACCGTTACGCCACTCGCCGGATTTCCCCCGCGCGCATCGCGAACGACCCCGACGAGCACACTGCTGGAATCCAGATCGGGCTTCGGGCCGCATATGGCCGCGCGGATCCGCGCCGGAGACGGGATCGCCAGATCCGCACGCATCGACTGCCGGTCCCTGACCCGCACCTCCACCAACGGCGCGTCTACTCCGAGCGAATCGAGCAGCGGGTGGAGAAAGCCGAGCTTGTAGCGCCCGGAAGGGACGTCGCCAAGCGCGAAGCGCCCGAGCGAATCCGAAACCGCCGTGCGAATGAAGGTGGAGAGGCTGTCCGTAACCAGCTGGATCGTAGCGCCGGCGAGCGGTTGGCGGGCGATGCTGTCATGAACGACGCCGCTGACGGTGGCGCCGGTAGCCTGCCCCGCCGCGGGACGCGCGAGCAGCACGACGAGTAGTACGAGTGATCTGAGCGGCATGGCTGTCCCGTAAGATAGGATCGGGGGACGAATTTGGCGCGTTGCTAGCCTTTCACCTGGTCGCTGACGTCGAAAAAGAACCGCGTGACGTGAAAGAATATCGGCGCGGCGAAACAGAGCGAGTCGATCCTGTCGAGTATTCCGCCATGGCCCTCGATCATTGTGCCGAAGTCCTTCACTCCGCGATCCCGCTTGATGGCGGCCATCACCAGCCCACCGCAGAAACCCATGACGCAGATGAGAAACGCCATTCCAGCCGCCTGCGCCGGAGTGAACGGAGTCGCCCACCATACCGCCGCCCCAACCGCAGTCGCGGACAACACGCCTCCGATCAGTCCTTCCCAGGTCTTGTTGGGGCTCACCGCCGGCGCGACCTTGTGCTTCCCGAGCAGCTTGCCCCAGACGTACTGCAGAACGTCGCTCAGCTGGACCACCAGCACCAGAAAAAACAGCAGC
>DASTTD010000086.1:0-14274 GCA_035760325.1 Gemmatimonadaceae bacterium | reverse complement strand
ACGCTCATCATCACCGAGACCGCTTCACGTCTCGCTGATGTTCTACAGTATGTCCAGAGCCTCGATGTGCGGACCCCGCAAGTCGGCATCAAGGCGAAGCTCATCTTCGTCAACAGAACGAACATTGAAGACATCGGCCTGTCGTACGATATCGGCACCGGAACCGACCAGTTCTTCAGCACGCTGGTGCGGCGCCCGGATCCGTCGACGCTCCAGCCGATCGACACCAACGGCGACGGGGTTCCCGATGCCCTTGGCGGCGGCTCGCAGTTCGAGGGCGACAAGATCCTGCTCGGCGGCAACGCGCTCTCCGCGATCGCCAACGCCAACTCGCGGGTGACTAATCCGGCGCTCAGCGTCGTCTTTTCGACTGCGCTAGGCAAGTTTCAGCTGACGAGCTTTCTCGACGCGCTTCAGGAAGTCCGGCTCGCCGATCTACAGGCGGAGCCGAGCATCGTGACGCTCGACAACAGACAGGCCTCGATCCAGGTCGGTCAGGAAATTCCGATACGCGTGCTCGACGCAGGTACGTCGATCGCCGGTGGCGAGGGCGGTGGCCAGCAGGCTCCCCGCGCAACGGTTCAGATGAAGCAGGTCGGTATCATCCTGACGGTAACGCCGCACATCACCAACAACCGCCAGATCCTGCTGCTGCTCCACGCTGAGAATTCAGATGCGCAGATCGCGTCCTCGGACGTCGGCTTCATCTTCGGCAAGCAGGCGGGCGACACCCAGCTGCTCGTCAGCGATGGCGAGACCGCCGTCATCGGCGGGCTCACCGTCACGCAGACCACCCAGTCCAAGTCCGGCATTCCGCTGCTCGTCGACCTGCCGATCATCGGCAGACTTTTCGGCCAGACCCGAACCTCGGACGAAAAGCGGGACCTCCTGATTCTAGTGACGCCGCACATCATCGATGATGGTGCTCCACTGCCCGGCTCTTCCCAGGCGCTTCCACCAGCCACCCGCTAACGGTGACTCGAATGTCCATAGATAACTTTTCCGCCCCGAGGCGGCGCGTAGCATACGTCGCCGCCTCAGCGGTGTTCGCTATAGTAGCTGCGTGCAACGACACCACGTCCAGCGATGGGACGAGGGACCGTATTCCGCCCCGGGTATCGCTCACCGCGGTCAATGGGTCCGCCGATACGGTGATCGCATTCACCACTGTCGCGACGGACAACATCGGGCTGAAGACGGTTCGCGTGCAGGCGATAGGCGCCGTGGGTCTGGCCTATGACACGACCTTCACCACCGCGGTCACGAACTTCCAGGTGCCGTTTACGCTGTTCTCTTCGCGAGCGGTGCCTCCGGGAACGCCGGTCATCATCACCGCCAGCGCGATCGATGGGGCCGGAAACATTTCCGGCGTCGACACTCTTCTGATGGCGACCGGCAACGTGCCGCCACCCGAAGTCAGAATCATCAGTCCGACGTCGGGTAGCTCCGCCGTTCTGGGAAAATCCATACTGGTGACGGTGAGCGGAAAGACAGGGCTCAAGGTGCTGTCGCTCGGCTTGAGCACCACCGGACCGGTCGTTTACACGGATTCTGTGCTGTTCTCGAGTCCACTGCGTGACTCCATCACGATGCAGGATACCGTCACCATCCCGGCGAACGCGACGCCGGGTACGCTGACGATCACGCCGTTCCTGAGAGACTCGCTCGGACAGCGCGCCGTAGGCCCGAGCATAACGATCACGATTCAGACGGCTGCACAGATCAATTCCGTTCCCGTGGTGAACCAGTACTGCGTCGGCAACCAGGTCTACAACAACGCCTGCGGTCATGGCATTCGCGTCGAGGTCGGCGATACCGTACACGTGGAAGCTGACGATCCGAGCGGAATTTCGAGCCTGGGTTACGAAGTGAGACGAACGGTTGGCGGGACGATCGACGATACCCAAACCTTCGCCTCCGATGGGCAGCTCACGTTCCTTCCGCACACTTTCTCGATGCGGCTGCCGTATACCACGTTCCCGACGACCGCTTACATCCAGGTTTTCGCCGTGAACTCGAACGGTGTCCGGTCTTACGCCAAGCTCTCGAGTGGCATCGACCGGATCGATACGGTAACAGTGGTTGCAGGGGTGACCAGAGGGTTGCCCTTTGGCGGACAGGTTGCGGATGCCCTTTACCATTCGGGCAAGGATCGGCTGTACCTGACCAACATCACACGCAACCAGCTCGAGGTCTTCAGTCTCGGCGACTCGTCGTTCAAGGCGCCGGTAATCGTGGGCTCACGCCCCTGGGGTCTGGCTGCCTGGCCACGCGACCGGAATGGCACGATGGGCGACACGATATTGGTCGCGAACTCCGGCGGCACCGACATCAGTTATGTGGATCTCAACGTGGGCGCGGATGGGTCGGAAGTTTTCCGCTACGCCCTGCCCAACATCATCCTCTACACAGTCACTACGGTAACGGCTGGACCGAGCGGGCTGCCCTTTCAGCAGCGTACTCGCTTCGATTTCAGCGACCGTCCACAATTTCCGGCTACTACGTGTATCGCCGTGGGCGGCGTCTGCACCGAGGTGGTAATGGCGTATACCACCACCCCGACACCAGGCCAGACTACGCCATTCTCCTCACTGAATGGCACGATTCGCTGGGAGAATCTCACCCGTGGCGTCACGGCGGCGGGGAAGACGGATTTCCGCACCTCGCACTACGTTTGGGAGCCGGCGTCCGGCCAATCACTGGGACGCGCGGATACACTGGAAATCGTACGGTTCGACGCCAATGGAATCGATTCGACGGTGCTGGTTCCGTTCAGCCAGCGAGTGGGAACGCCTCCCAACGACAGGGCGTATTCCTTCGAGGCGAGAATATCCGAACTGGCATACCGCGACACTACGTTTGCCCGTAACTCCGGTAACTTCCAGCGCGCAATCTTCGGTGAAGGCGGAAGCGTGTTTGGGAGCAGAGCAGTCGCGTACGATGTCGATCGCGGGTTCAGGACGACGGCCCCGGATTTCCTCGGGGTAGAGCAACCACTGCCCATTCCGGTCGTCGATCAGGGAGTTTCGCCCGCAACCGCGGTGACGGACTTCATCGGCAACACCTTCGCGCAGGTCAAAGGCGTCGCTATCAACTTCGATGGGTCGCTGTCAGCGATTCGTGCCGACTCGACGTACGTTCTCAACCCGTTGCTCAGACTGCAGGGCGTGTTGAACACCACCGTGACGAACGCGGGTCTGGACTTCCATCCGCTCAATACCGGCGCGAATTCTTTCCCGCTCAACACGCGGCTCGTGTTCGCGGCGTCATCGGAGCCACTGATCGAGATCTTCGATAGCCGCTGCTACCAGCGTGTGTCATCCATTCCGATCAGCAACCCGATCATCGGACCGATCAAGGCGGCCTATCGTATCGCCACCGGCCAGCTCGTTCTCGTCGGCGCGACGTCGCGAGGGGTTGTCATCGTGACGCTGCCGAATACGTTTACCACGACCTGTCCGTAGCTCTCGCAGCACCAGCCACCACGCAACAGAACGAGCCCGGTCAAAAGCCGGGCTCGTTTTATTTTTCCGAGACACATGCTGCGATTTACCACCGCCGGCGAATCCCACGGTCCCGCCCTCGTCTCCATTCTGGAAGGAATGGTGGCCGGCCTGCCGCTCGTCGCGGCGGATATCGACCACGAGCTCCAGCGACGGCAGCAGGGCTACGGTCGTGGCCGCCGCATGAAGATCGAGTCGGACCACGTCGAGCTTCTCTCGGGTGTACGCGCGGGAGCGACTCTCGGCTCTCCGATCGCGATGCTGATCCATAACGCCGACTGGAAGAACTGGCAGGACATCATGGATCCCGCCCCGCGCGAAGGCGATCCCGGTCGCAAGCGCAGCGTGACTCGCCCGAGGCCCGGGCACGCTGACCTGGCGGGAATGCTCAAGTACGACCGGGACGACGCGCGTGACATCCTCGAGCGTGCCTCAGCGCGGGAAACAACCGCCCGCGTCGCCGCGGGAGCCGTCTGCAGGAAGCTGCTGGGCGAGTTCGGAATCACCCTGGGAAGCCATGTCGTGCATCTGGGCGGGGTCGATGCCAGGCGGCCCGCAGACATGCCGCCTGACCTCAACCGCGCGGCCGACGCGTCGGCGCTGCGCACGCTGGACCCGGAAGCCGAGCGGGCCATGATCGAGCGCATTGACTCAGCCAAGGCCGAAGGGAATACGCTCGGGGGCATCGCCGAGGTGGTCTGCGACGGGGTGCCTGTTGGCCTTGGCTCCCACGTATCGTGGGACCGGAAGCTCGATGGCAGGCTCGCCGCGGCGCTGATGTCGATTCCCGCGGTAAAGGCGGTCGAGATCGGTCTGGGGGTCGATTGCGCCCGCAGGAGGGGCTCGGAGGTCCACGACGAGATAGATGCCGACGATACGCGCGCACGCGCTGGACGGGTGCGCCGGCGCACCAACCGTGCGGGCGGCATCGAAGGAGGGATCTCGACCGGGGAGCAGATCGTCCTCCGGGCGGCCATGAAGCCGATCAGCACCCTAATGCGCCCCCTCGCCACGATCGATATGCAGTCACGCCAGCCGGCTTCAGCGCAGGCGGAAAGAAGCGATGTCACCGCCGTTCCGGCGATGGGGGTTATCGCCGAAGCGATGACAGCATTCGTCGTCGCTCAGGCGCTGCTCGAAAAGTGCGGGGGCGACTCGCTCGCCGAAACGCGCCGCAACTTCGATGGCTACATAGCTTCACTCGGTGCCCGAACAGGACGCTAGGGCCTTACCGCCCCACCTGATTCTGGTCGGCCTGCCGGGGGTCGGAAAAACCACCGTCGGACGCGGAGCGGCGAGGGCGCTGAGGAGGCCGTTTCTGGACTTCGACGCCGAGATCGAGAGGCGGGAGGGGAACCCTGTGCGCGAGATATTTCAGCGGCGTGGCGAGGAGCACTTCAGAGCCCTGGAGGCGGCCCTGACCCGGGAGCTGAGCGCCACTGGCGGCATGGTGTTGTCACCTGGCGGGGGTTGGATTACCCAAACCCCCTCCGTCGAACTTTTGCGTTCGGCAGGACGTATCATATACCTTAGAGCGGCACCCGAGACGGTCGCCAGAAGGCTCAGGAGGGTCGAAACGAGGCCCCTGCTGGCCGGCAGGGACCCTCTGGTGGCCCTCAGGGAGCTGTACGAGAAGCGGCGGGCAGCCTACGAGACTGCCGACGCGGTGCTGGACACGGAAACGCTGTCACGACGGGAACTAGTAGCCAGGGTGGTCGAGCTCGGCCTTGCCCCAGGCTAATCGGGATAAACATGGAAGACCACTCGCCGCAACCAACGACCTTCCGGGTAATGGGCCCTCACGAGCGCGGCCGGTTCGCCCCGGAGGCCTGGGGACACCTGTTGTCGCTCAACGGATCAGGCGCGATCAACGGGCTCGAGCTGGAGCATATCATCGAGCGCGCGCTGCAGCAGTTCGAGGGCAGGATCGCGCTCGACGACCTGCGGGGCCTGCTCGAGGGAACCGGGCTGGATGATTCGTCGGGCAGGGGCGACCACACAATCGTGCACTGAGAAATGGCAAAGGAAAAAAAAACAACGGAAGACTACCTGCCGGGAGCCGTCAGCCTTGACAGCGGTGGGCTGCGGGCGAAAACGCGCAAGAAAAAAGCGCCCGTAAAGCGGACGACAAAGACTGCCCGGGCCAGAAAAACCGCGAGAGTCGTCGACGACGGGCTTCCTGCCGAGCCGGGGTCTACTTCGCTCGTCATCGTCGAGTCTCCCGCTAAAGCGAAAACAATCGGGAAATATCTGGGGCGCGCGTACAGAGTGCGCGCTACGATCGGACACGTCCGGGATCTGCCCGAAAAGAAAATGGGCATCGACATCGAGAACGGCTTCGAGCCCGAGTACGTGACGATCCCCGGAAAAGAGAAGACAGTCGCGGAGCTGAAAAGCGCCGCGCGCGATTCACGCCAGATCTTTCTCGCTACCGACCCGGATCGCGAGGGCGAGGCGATCGCCTGGCACGTGGCGCAGCAGATCAGGACGAAGAACGGCGCCCCGGTGCGGCGCGTGCTGTTTCACGAGATAACGCGTGAGGCGGTGCAGCTGGCGATCGCCAACGCCGGCAGCATCGACGAGCGCAAGGTCGATGCGCAGCAGGCGCGGCGCGTGCTCGACCGTCTCGTCGGATACAAAGCCAGTCCCGTTCTCTGGAAGACGGTGAAAAAGGGGATCTCCGCCGGACGCGTACAGACCGTCGCGCTGCGGCTTCTCGTGGAGAGGGAGCGCGAGATCCGCGCGTTCAATCCCGTCGAGTACTGGACGGTAGAAGCGCTGATGGAGAAGGACGGCCAGCAGTTCACGTCGAAGCTGCACCTCCTCGACGGCAAGAAGCCCGTGATTCACAACGAAGCCGAAGCGGCGGAGATTCTTTCGGCGCTGAAATCGCGCCGGACGTTTCAGGTCACCGAGGTCAAGCGGCGGGAGCGGAGAAAGAATCCCGCTGCGCCGTTCACGACGAGCACCCTGCAGCAGGACGCGGCGAAGAAGCTCAGCTTCGGCTCCAAGCGCACGATGCGTCTGGCGCAGGACCTTTACGAGGGAATAGACATCGGCCCCGAAGGCGCTGTCGGTCTCATCACCTACATGCGCACGGATTCGACGCGCGTGTCGCCGACGGCGGCAGCGCAGGCGCGCGACTACATCAGGATGATGTACGGAGCGCAATACCTTCCGGATGCGCCGCGTCTCTATGCTGATGGCAAAGCCAGGAACACCCAGGACGCGCACGAATGCATCAGGCCAACTGACCCCACACGCCGGCCGGAGCACATTCGTAAGCACCTCAAGGAAGATCAGTACCGCCTGTACGAGCTGGTCTGGCAGCGGTTCATGGCATCGCAGATGACGCCGGCGATCTTCGACACGACCACCGTGGATTTCGATCTCGGACGGTTCCTGTTCCGCGCGACCGGCAGCGTGGTCAAGTTCGACGGCTACCAGCGCTTGTACAAGGAGTCACGCGAAGCTGAAGAGGGAAAAGCCCTCGAGGAAGAGCAGGGGCTGCCGGTGGTCGAGAAGGGAGAGGACATTCCTGTCAAATCCATCACGCCCTCGCAGCATTTCACCGAGCCGCCTCCACGGTACTCGGAAGCGAGCCTCGTGAAAGAGCTCGAGCGGCTCGGCATCGGACGCCCCTCTACGTACGCCTCCATTGTCTCGACTCTCGTCGATCGCCGTTACGCGCAGCTCGAGCAGCGGCGCTTCTTTCCCACGGAGCTCGGCGAGCAGGTGGAAAGGGTCATGGTGAAGAGCTTCCCCGACGTCTTCAACGTGCGGTTCACATCGCACATGGAGACCGACCTCGACCAGGTCGAGGAAGGGAACGTGAACTGGCGCATCATGCTCAAGGATTTCTACGGGCCCTTCGCCGAGTCGGTGAAGGGTGCGGACATCGAGGCGCTGATTGGCGAAGCGCACGATCTCTCGGCCCTGGCTGGCGAGCGCTGTCCGCAATGCGAAGGGAAGCTCGTCCCGCGAGGAGGGTTTTTCGGGCCGTTTCTGGCGTGCGAGAACCATCCCAAGGAATGCAAGTACACGCGGCCGCTCCGTGGCGACCGGAAGCCTGCGCAGCCCACGAGTGAGATCTGTCACGAGTGCGGGGAGCCGATGGTCATTCGGCAGGGCCGCTCCGGGGAGTTCCTGGGCTGCAGCAAATTCCCGAAGTGCCGCGGTACGCGCTCGATGCCCACGGGGGTCAAGTGTCCCAAGGACGGCGGAGACATCGCTGTCCGCCGCTCCAAGAAGCGCGGCAAGGCTTTCTACGGCTGCTCGAACTACCCGAAGTGCGATTTCGTGGTGTGGGACAAGCCGGTGGTGGAAACGTGTCCCGAGTGCGGCTATGTGGGAGCAGAGGCGAAGTTCACGAAGACGCGCGGCGAGTACCGCCGGTGCATCAAGTGCGCGAACGAGTGGGATGTAGTCGCCCCGCCCCCTGAAGCCGTGGCGGTGTGAGTTCTGCATCGAGGGTAGCAATCGTCGGCGGCGGCCTGGCGGGCTCCGAGGCGGCGTGGCAGCTGGCGAGCCGGGGACATGAAGTAACGCTCCACGAGATGCGCCCGCTCCGCACGACCCCCGCGCACAAAACCGACCGGCTCGCTGAGCTCGTGTGCTCGAACACCTTCAAGAGCACCGAGCTGACCAATGCGCATGGATTGCTAAAGACCGAGATGCAGCTCCTCGGGTCGCTGGTCCTCCAGGCGGCGGAAGGGGCGCGCGTCGCGGCCGGGAGTGCGCTCGCGGTAGATCGTGACGCGTTTGCGGCGGCTGTCACGGCGAGGATCGGGAGCGAGCCGCTGATAAACGTCGTCCGCGGTGAAGTGACTTCGATCGATGGACCGTGCGTGATCGCAACGGGGCCGCTGACGTCCGACGCTCTTGCCGAGGCCATCCGCGGGCGCCTCGGCGTCAACGCGCTCGCTTTCTATGATGCGATCGCTCCGATCATCGCACGCGAATCGATCGACGATGAGATAGTCTTTCGCGCATCGCGGTATGGGAAGGAAACGATGGCAGGCGCCGGCGAAGACGGTGCGTATCTCAATTGTCCGATGACGCGCGAACAGTACGACGCGTTCCTCGATGCGCTGGTCGCGGCAGACCAGTACCACGGGCACGAGTTCGACGAGGTGCCGTACTTCGAGGGCTGCATGCCGGTTGAAGTGATGGCGAAACGAGGCCGCGACACTCTGCGCTTTGGTCCCCTCAAACCGGTGGGACTGCGCGATCCGCGAACAGGCCGCGATGCGCATGCAGTGGTGCAGCTGCGACAGGAAGATCGGGCCGGACGCATGTGGAACGTGGTCGGATTCCAGACGCGGCTCCGCATCCCTGAGCAGCAGCGCGTGCTGCGCATGATCCCCGGCCTCGAGAAGGCGGAGTTCCTCCGCTACGGCTCGATCCATCGCAACTCGTATCTCAACTCACCGGCGGCGCTGACGCCACACCTCTCGGCGCGGGACGACAGCACGGTGATGTTTGCCGGGCAGATCACGGGTGTCGAGGGTTACACCGAGAGCTCGGCAACGGGATTACTCGCCGGAATCAATCTTTCGCGCATTCTTTCCGGTGAGGAGCCGGTTATTCCACCGCCGACGACAATGCTTGGCGCGCTCTATCGCTACATGCGCGAGGCGGACCCGAAGCACTTTCAGCCGATGAACGCGAACTTCGGGCTAGTTGACGATCTGCCGCAGGTAATACGCGACAAGAAGCGAAAAAGGGCGGAGATCGCGGTTCGGTCCCTCGCCGACCTGAGAGACTGGATCGAGAAGTACACCATTCTCCCTGACGGGAGAGTCGCAGAGGTAATCGTCAGCCGCCGGCAACCTGACGGAACGTGGGCTGCCGCGGCGACATGAGTGATTCCACCGCGGTCGCTGACTTTTTAACGCATCTCGAGAAAGAGCGTGACGTATCGCCTCACACGCTAACTGCCTACCGTCGGGACCTCGACGAGTTCGTCGCGTTCCTCGGCAAGTATTACGGGATCGATGCGTGGTCATGGCAGGGACTCGACAGACTGGCCATCCGCGGATTTCTCGCCCACCTCACGCGCAGGAAGCTGAACAAACGCTCGATTGCGCGGTCCCTCTCCGCAGTGCGGAGCTTGTACAAGTATCTCCACCGGAGCGAGCAGGTCGAGGTGAATCCGGCGCGCGCCGTAAACTCGCCGAAGCAGGACAAGTATCTCCCGGGATATCTCGACCGTGCCCAGATCGAGCTGTTGTTTCAATCGGCGGAGCTGAAGGCGACTAGCGGAAAGTTCTCCGACGTGCGCAATGCGGCGATTCTCGAGCTGTTCTACTCGACTGGAATGAGGCTGTCGGAGCTGCGCGGGGTGAACCGAATGGATCTCGACCTGCTGTCGCAGCAGGTGAAAGTCCGCGGCAAGGGGAGGAAGGAGAGAATCATTCCACTCGGTGATCACGCCCAGCTGGCGCTCAGGAACTATGAGTCGAAGCGGGATGAGCTTCTGCGCACCGTTGGTCAGGGCGCGGACCGGACGGCGTTCTTTCTGAGCAACCGCGGCAAGCGCATCTCGACGCGCGCGATCCAGAACGCGGTGAAGGGGTTTCTGGAGAAGTTCGACGAGAGCGCCGGCCTGTCGACGCACTCTCTGCGTCACACCTTCGCGACGCACCTGCTCGACGCGGGCGCGGATTTGCGCGCAGTGCAGGAGCTGCTTGGGCACGCTTCGATTTCGACAACACAGATCTATACGCATACGAGCGTCGAGCGTCTGAAAGCGGTGTACCAGAAGGCTCACCCGCGCGCCTAGGACTTTGAGCTGGGAACTTCGCTGCGGGAACCGCGACTGAGAACGACACAGATCTGAGAGACCAGAAGCGTAGATGCGAGCTGCTGGAAAACCGTCTCGCAACTCGGACCAATGCTTCTGTCGCCTCGGATCTGTGTCGTTCTCAGTTGACTTCCTTGCCGTTACGATGACACTTCAGAGCGCTGTGACTACTCAGTCTCCCCTCCTCCCCCCGCCGGAGTAATTTCCAGCATGGAGCGCGTCCGCCACCACTGGATCGTTCGAGTCACGCACTGGGTGAACGTGGTCGCCGTCATCGTGATGGTAGGGTCGGGGTTCCGGATCTTCAACGCGTATCCCGCATTCGCGCGGAAGGGTGAGCTCTTCTGCTGCTACCCGTGGGAGGGCCAGCCCATTCCGGCGTGGCTGACGTTCGGCGGCTGGCTCGCCGGCGCGCGGAACTGGCACTTCGCGATGATGTGGGTGCTCGTCGTCAACGGCATGATCTATCTCACGTTCGTCTATCTGCACGGCGAATGGCGGGAGCTCGTTCCGCGGCGGGGCGACATCCGCGACAGCGTCCAGATGCTGAAGTTCTACGCGTTCAGGCGTGACACTCATCCGCGGCAGGGCAAGCACAACGCGCTGCAGAGGACCGCGTATTTCCTGATGCCCGTCATCGGTGTGATCCTGGTGCTGACGGGGCTCGCGATCTGGAAGCCGGTGCAGCTGTCACCGCTTACAGCTCTCTTCGGCGGCTTCGTCTGGGCGCGCTACTGGCATTTCGTGGCGACGATGGCGCTCGTCGCGCTCAGCGTGATCCACGTATTCATGATTTTTACCGTCGATCCGTATTCCATCCGGGCGATGATCACGGGCCGGTACGACGAGTCCTTGTCCCCCGAGGCGCGGAACGCGCGCCCTTTCCAGAATCTGCGTCCCCGGCGTGACCGAGTGAGCCAGGGCCGGCCGCCGGCTCCTCGACCTCCGGCCGCGACATGAGCGCCGAGCGGAGCTCTCGCCTGGTTGGAGGAATGGCGCGGCGCGAGTTCTTCGCGGCCGGCGGTGGAATCATTTCGGCGGCGCTGCTCGCGGCATGTGATTCACGCGGGCCTAAGTCCGCCGAAAAGCTGCTTCGCTACGCCGAGCGAAAGAACCTGGTGGTAGAGCGGGCGTTGTTCAGGCACACCGCAATGGACACTCCGCAGCGGGGCGCCCACGATGCCGGCAACAAGCTGCCGAGCTACTACATATCGAAGACGGTTCCGATCTGGGATGAGGCAGAGAGAGGCAGATGGGCGTTGGAGGTTGGCGGACTCGTGGGTAATCCGGTAAAGCTGACCCTTGCGGATCTACAGAAGCTGCCGCGCGTGTCGCACCGCGTGAATCACTACTGCGTCGAGGGCTGGACCGCGATCGAGACCTGGACCGGCTGCGGCTTCCGTGATCTGGCGCGGCTCGTCCGCCCCGCCGCGGAGGCGCGATATGTCGACTTCGAGTCATTCGACGACGGCTATCACGAGAGCTGGGACATTGAGAGCGCGATGCATCCGCAGTCGGTGATCGCCTACGCGCTCGATGGAAAGATTCTCGGGCCCGCCCACGGCGCGCCGGCGCGGCTGTTCTCGCCGGTCAAGCTCGGCTACAAGAACACCAAGTACCTGACGCGGATCATGTTCCTGCCGCAAATGAACGGCGGGTACTGGAGTGATCAGGGATACGAGTGGTACGCCGGCGTTTAGCGCACTGGGCGGAACTGCTTACTGAAGACTACCTGCCGGGAGCCGTCAGCTTTGGCGGCCGTCGGCTGCGGGCTGCACCCGAATTCCTGAGCGCGGCCGAAAATTGATCAGCGTGACTCTGCCGACCTCACGCCGTTGACCACGGTATCGACCAGGTCTCCGGTACCGGGATTTCCGCCGTCTCCCTGCCGGCGAGCAGGGGTGAAGCCGTAGGCGGTCGCGATCGTTTCGACCTGATCGCGTGACAACGCTCCGAGCTCGCTCCGCAGGATGTGCTCGCCCTGCGCATAGACGGCGAATGGATCGAGGATCGGCCGCGGCTTGAACGGGGCGCTCGAGGGGGGACGTGCAACCTGACGTGGCGCTGAGAACCGCGCCGCGTCGGTGTGATCCTGTGCGGTCGCTCGTGGGGTCGTTTTTGGCGCCAAAGCGCGCGCAAGCGCGCCCTGCAGATATACCACAGTCAGCCCCTGTGCCCAGTAGTCCAGGGTCTTGCGGTTTGGTTGAGTCGTCTCACGGTCCGAGCGCACCGCCTCCGCCGACTCGTCAACGGGCAGAAACTCGAGCCACCCCTCCCACAGGCCGCCATCGGTTTCCTTTCCCGCCGCCTGCGCGAAGTATTTGCTGCCGTCCGGCCCTGCAATGGGCTCGTCGAACTTCACCAATAGCTCTGACATCTTTGTTTCTCCTGAGAGAGGCGGCCCGGTCAGGATGTGCAACCTCCGGGCCTGTGCTCGACAGCCAAACGCGCCGATTAACGCGCCCGCGGCCGTGCGCCGGGTTTGCGGCGCTGCTTGATTCGCCACCTTACAGAGCGATAATTCCACCGCATGAACCAGCGAAGCGCACCACGCCCGGGCGCGCGATCATGATCCCCGCAAGTGAAGCCCTCGAGCGGCTGAGGGCAGGAAATCGCCGCTTCGCCCTCAGCGTGAGCGAGTCGAACGCGTCGTTGACCCACGACCGCCGCGCCGAGCTGGCATCGGGGCAGCAGCCCTTTGCGATCGTTCTCGGATGCTCGGACTCCCGCGTTCCCGCCGAGATCGTGTTCGACCAGGGGCTGGGGGATCTGTTCGTCATCCGCGTAGCGGGGAACATCGTTGCCCCGTCGCAGGTCGGCAGCGTCGAATTCGCGGCCGCGCGCTATGGATCCCGCCTGGTGGTGGTTCTCGGACATTCGAAGTGCGGCGCGATTCTCGCGACGCTCGACGAGCTGCGGAAGCCGACGGCAGACCAGTCGCCGAATCTGCATTCGATAGTCGACCGTGTGCGACCTTCGGTCGAAGCCCTGCTTGCCACCGACCTCAGACACGATGTGAACTCGCTCGTCGAGCAGGCCGTGCGCGCCAATATCCGTACATCGGTGGATCATCTGCGACACGGATCGCAGGTGCTGGAGCAATTGATTCAGAGTGACGGTCTCGCGGTGGTCGGCGCCGAGTACTCGCTGGAGACCGGCGAAGTGGATTTCTTCGACGTGTGAAAGGCATATATCCTGATGGACACCCTCGTTGGTACTGTCTATCCGCTCCCGCCGGGCACGGACCTGAACGACCCGCACAGCACGCGGACGGCTCTCGCCGCGATGTCCCAGGCGCGTTCGTTCTGCTTCTCGCTGGATGGGTTCTCGCCGCCGCGGCGGGCGCTTATGTGGCCGCGCGACTCGCCACCCGTTCCGCCGCCATGCACGGACTGATAGTCGCGGGTTTCGATCTCGTCGCGACAGTAGCCAATCTGGCGGCGATTCCGCATCCGGCCTGGCTCTGGCCCGCGGCGATCGTTCTCATTCCCCTGGCGGGCTGGATCGCAGCCAGACTCGTCAGGCCCTGAGGTGCGCGGTCTCTGCGCCCTCCTGCTCTTCATCGCGGCACCCGCGACGTCGGTTGCGGGACAGGAAAATCCGCCGCAGACCGACTGGGGCAACCTCGCCCGCTATCGCAGGGAGAACGCGGCGCTCGGCGCTCCACGGCCGAACGAGCGCCGGGTGGTTTTTTACGGGAACTCCATAACTGAGGGCTGGGCCCGGTACTTCGGCGAGATGTTTCCGGGTAAGCCTTACATCGGACGGGGAATAGGCGGTCAGACGACGCCGCAGATGCTGGTTCGGTTCCGGCAGGATGTAGTCGCGCTCAGGCCAAGCGTGGTGGTGATACTCGCCGGTACCAACGACATCGCGGGAAACACCGGACCCGCGACGCTCGAGATGATCCAGGACAACCTCGCCTCAATGGCGGAAATCGCCCGCGCCAACGGGATCAGGGTCGTG
>DASTTD010000085.1:0-17433 GCA_035760325.1 Gemmatimonadaceae bacterium | reverse complement strand
AGACCCCGCGCCGAAAGAACCTCGGCCAGAATCCGGTCCATCGACGTGGGATCGAACGCAACCGCCACGTTGAAGCTCCGATCGTACGCTGTCAGCGTGGTTACGCCCATCTTCGGGCGCCGACTCACGTCGAACTCGGTGAACGCCGGCTCGATCAGCGCGCGCAGAATCTGCCGCATTCGGTCCGAGCGGTAGTTGAAGCAGATCAGCGCATCGCCGTCCTTCATCCGCGCCACCGGCTCTCCGTCCGCGGTTATCACGACGGGCAGCATGAATTCGTCGGTGATTCCGGCCTCGTAGGTTTTCGCGATCGCCTCGAGCGGATCACTCGCCGGCGCAGCCGCACCTTCCACCAGCGCGCGATACACCAATTCAGTCCTGTCCCAACGGCGGTCGCGATCCATTCCGTAGTACCGGCCCGCCACCGTCGCAATCCGCGCCGGACTTCCCGTTTTCGCGATGAAGGCGAGCAGCTCCTGCACGTAACCGTACGCCGATTTTGGCAGGGTATCGCGGCCATCGAGGAACGCGTGGATCGCCACACGCTCGACCTTCTCACGACGCGCGAGCTCGAGCAGCGCCTCCAGGTGCTTGTCGATGGCGTGGACGCCGCCATCACCGATGAGGCCGAGGAGATGCAGAGTTCCGCCCTGCTTTACACGGCAGGGCCCCACCAGCGCGGGATTGCTGAAGAAGCTTCCGTCAGCGATGGCCGAAGAGATGCGTACAAGATCCTGCATCACGACTCTCCCCGCGCCGAGATTCAGGTGTCCGACCTCGCTATTACCCATCTGACCGGCGGGGAGTCCGACCCGGAGGCCGGAGGCCTCCAGCAGTGTGCGCGAGCCACGATTCCAGAGAGAGTCCCAGGTCGGGGTTCGCGCCAGAGCTATCGCATTTCCGTCTGACTCGGCGCGGTAGCCCCAGCCATCGAGGACGACGAGCGCGACTGGCCGCGCGCGCGGGGGGTTAGCCATTATATCGGTAATGTAATTCACCTCTGAAAGAGGGCGTCACGAGACAGAATGGAAATCTTCAAGCCCAAGCAGGACCTCGAGACGAGACGCAGCCCCAGCCGGGATGCGGAGGGGGACAGGCGCCGCGGGGGATGGCGGGATTTCCGCCGCGCCTATCCCGGGTTCGTCTTCGTCCTCGGGCTCGGCCTGGGACTGATGGTCGCGGTCGACGCATGGCTCTTCTACAAGCGAGTCGATTATAACCGCGAAGTGAGCTCGCTCCGGTCCCGCATGACGGAGGCTGAGCGCGAGCGGACCGACGTGATCGTCCAGACGGAGGAGAACAAGCTGCGCATGGCGATCGAGCTCGCCAAGCGTCAGGCTCGATTCGACCCGAAGCTGCACCTCAACGTCTCGATCGACAGCGCGCGGATGTATCTGGTCCGGGAGGGGGCGCTGCTGCGGGAGATGCCGGTGCAGTTCGGACCCGAGCGGCCGGTGTCGCCAACGTCCGATCAGCCCCCGGTTGCGGTCCCCAGGGGTGAAAGGACCGTCGCTGATCTGTCCGACGATCGCATCATCCTCGATGGTGGCACTCAGGTCCTGGTCGCCAGGTCGTCCCTGGCCAACGATTCCACCCCGATCCCACCCGGATCGCTCCGCATCGGCTCAGAGGACATGAAGGCGATCAGGCCGAACCTTAAGGCGGGTATGAAGGTATACTTCTATTGAGGCAGCGCGTTGTCAGCGCGCCCGTCGCAATCATTGAAAATGGGGTAACACCATGGCTGTAAACAGGATCCTTTCTTACGGTGGCAGGACGGTCTGGATGCTCATCGCCGGTTTCGTCATTGCCGCCGTGCTGAGCGTGACCCTGCTCACAAAAACCGCGGAGCTCCGGTACCAGCGCGACGTCAACCGGATGGTCTACAACGACAATCTCGGTGTCCTGGACGAGGTGAAGGCGAGCCTTGGCATGACCGGTGACAGCCTGAGAAGGCTGATGGCCGAGTCTCCCGCCGAAGCCGCGAACAAGCCATACATCGTAGTGAGCATCGCCGATCACATGCTCTGGTTCAAGCAGGGCGCCAATGTGCTGTTCGAGGCCCCGATCGCGACAGGGAGCGGGAAGGAGCTGGTGGCAGGCGGCGGACAGTGGCGCTTCGAGACTCCACGCGGCAAGCTGGACGTTCTGGCGAAGGAGGAGAATCCGGCCTGGGTCCCGCCCGACTGGCACTTCATCGAGCTGGCGAACAAGCGCGGCCTCGGCGTCATCAAGCTGGGCTCGGGGCAATCGATCCCCGCCGGCGACGGCGTTATCACGACCAGGAACGGAGAGGTCGTCAAGCGCTATAGCGACGGCCGCACGGTTCCGCTCGGTGGCGGCGAGGAAGGCCGCGAGATCGTCAGCGGAGGCAACGTCATCATTCCACCGTTCGGCACTACCGCGCGGCGCTACCTGGGGGTGCTCGGAACCCGCAGGCTCAAGATGGGCGATGGTTACGCGATCCACGGAACGAATCAGCCGGAAAGCATCGGCCGGTCCGTGAGTCACGGTTGCGTCCGCATGCGGAACGAGGACATCGAGCGCCTGTACCCGATGGTGCCGGTCGGAACTCCGGTTTACATCTATTAGTCTCATCGATTGCAACCGGCAGGCGTGCAGGAGCGCAGGCATCCCGTTGGTGGTGAGCTCCAGCTGCCGGACCAGCTGCCTGTCAGGCCGCGGCGCTCGACGCGTCTCGTCTGGATCAGCGCCGCCGCGCTCGCCGCCCTCGGCGCAATCCAGTTCCTGGGAGCGTCAGGCCCGGTAAACGACAAGCGCCTCAGCTCGTACCTGAAGCGCGTCGTAATTCCGCTTGCCGAGCCGTCGGCCAGCGCCTTCGGAGCGAGCGGGGAAGTCAAGCTCACGTTCGCTATGCCATCCCAGGAGATCTCCTATCCCCTCGACGTGCATGGCGACCCTACCGCGCTTCAATACGCGTGGCTGCGTGTCGGCGAAACCGCTCTCACCACCGCACCGAAGCCGCTCGCGGGGTCGCGTGTTCTCGTCCCCGACAAAGCCGGCTTCTACAAGCTCGCACTGGTCAAGGAGGACCAGCACCGTTCGGTCGAGGGACTTACTCTCGCCGTCCTCGTGCCCTTCGAGGAAAAGGAGGGCGGCATGCTCCGGGGCTACAGGATCGGCACTTACCTGTCGGAGCGGGTGCGGGGCAAGACGCCGGTGCCCGAGGGCTTTCTCGAGATCAGGCCCGCCGATGTGGACATCCCGATCACGAAGCGCCTTCGCGTCGGAGATTTTCTGAACAACGACCAGAAGGGAGTGTGGCCGAGCTACGCGGCAGTGAATCCGAAGCTCCTCGACAAGCTGGAGCTGGTGATCGCGGAGATCGCGCGCTGGCACGGTGACCGTGCGATCGTAAATCTTTCGATCGACGTCCACTCGGGATTTCGAACCCCCGACCGCAACCGCCGGATTCGCCGCGCCGCCAAGGACAGCCAGCACCAGTACGGCGATGCCGCGGATGTGGCAATCGACGCCAACGGGGACGGCAAACTCACCGCGATGGACTCTCGTATGGTAGGTTTGGCCGTGGAGATCGTCGAGCTCAAGCACCCGAACCTCGTTGGCGGACTCGGCATCTACACGAGTGGTCACGCGAGCACGAACTATGTACACATTGACGTCCGGGGCCGTCGCGCTCGCTGGCGCGGCCGGGGCTGACGGAAGACAGGAGCAAGCATGAACGATATCCTGCGTGAGCGACTGATCAGGAAGCTCGACACGCTGTCGGAGGACCGGATCTATCAGATCCTCGACTACATCGACTTCCTCGAGTCCAAGTACGCCCCGAAGCCTTCAACCGCGGCGAACCCTCTCAAGCGGTTCGCGGAGGGAGTCGAGGATACGCTGAGGGCGGGGAAAATGTCCGCCGGGGTTATCGGCGGAACGATGAGCGTGATGAACAGGGCGGTGGGCGTGCTCACGGATGTCGCCAACGCTGGCAAGTCAGTTGCAACGGAGATCGTCGAGGTTGCTTCGTCAGTGACATCCGCGAAGCCGCAGTCCGCTGCACCTGCCGGAAGTGCCAGCGCGCCCGGGCCAACACCCCCCGCGCAGACACCACCGGTGCCGCCCATTCAGCCACAACAGCCCCCAGGAGACCAGCGCAAGTGACGACTCAAGCCCGACGCGCCGCCGGCGCTTCAAGCCGGAAGCGCCGCACCAGAGCAGGCTCAGCGTCCTCAGGAGCAAGGCCGCGCGCGGCAGAGATCGATGACATTGGGGAATCGCCACGCACCGGAGCCAAGAGATCGGTGATGGCGACGATGAAGGAGCTGCCGAACTTTCTGAGGCTCCTCGGCGGTCTGCTGGCCGACGCTCGCGTAACCCTGACCGACAAGCTCCTCGTCGCCGGCGCGTTCGCGTACATCCTGCTCCCGCTCGACTACGTCCCTGACTTCATTCCGTTCCTGGGCGAGGTCGACGACATCTTCCTGCTGGTGATGGCCTTACAGCGCCTGATCGCCAACGCCGGCCGCGCTGTGCTCGTCGATCACTGGATGGGTGATCCCAAGGACCTGAGCGCGCTGAATCTCGAGCGCGTGCTGACGGCGGCCGCGTTCTTTCTGCCGCGGCGCGTCAGGCGGCGGCTTCGCACAATCGGGAGAGATTTCTAACAGCGGCAAAGCGTAAGTTGCCCGCGGCGGTCTCTTCTGGCGCAGTTGGTGATCGCGATTCGCGAATCAATACTGCCCGAGTGCGCGTCCCTCGGAAATTTTCTCCTGAAGCCGGCGGATGTACCGGTTCGCTTCGCCTTCGGTGAACCCGGCCGCGCGGAAGGCGTCGCTCCACTGTTTCGGAGTCAGACGCGCCAGGAGCTCTGAAGTCCAGCGCACGTCGGCGGGAGTGATGCTCCGCAGCAGCTGCGGCTCGAGCCATGACCCCTGGTGGCCGAAGTGAACGCGATTGCCTTCGACGCGCTCGATGAATGTCTCCTGCTCGAACCCGGCGGGATCTGCCTTCGACCCGCCCACCGGCCACGCCGAACGTCCGAGTGATGCGCCGAGGTCCTTGACCATGTACTGCTGCCGCGGGCCGGCGTGTTCCGCTTTGGCCTTGAACTCGTAAAGCGCGTTCTGCTGCGACTTCACATCCCAGTTGTTGACCATCACCATCAGCACGTAGAGCCCCGCGATCTGGCGTGTGTGCAGAAACGGATTCTGCCGCCATGACCACTCGTCAAGGTTCTTCGTGTCGTCGAGGCGGAACCGCGCGCCGGGCTGCGGAATCCGTTTGCCGTCCCTGACCAGCGTCCAGCGGGGCAGATAGTAGACGCTGGGCTGCCGGTACCCGATGGCCCAGACCAGACGTGACACGGCTACTTCGGGTCCCGCTTCCCGCCCCAGCTTCACGCTCCATTCGCGGCCCTTCGAGTCCTCGACGTCGTAGCCGGGCTGGGTGCCGACGGCTTTTTCCTCCTTGAATTCGTAGAGCTCGTCAGGGTCGGGAGCGTTCTTCGCTCCGCCGGTGCCATAAAACAGATCGCGCTGCTCGAGATCGGCCGGCGACTCCCACAGCTGCGCCAGCGTGGTCGTCTCGACGGTCCGCCGCTCGTTCAGTGCGCACGCCGCGGCGAACAAAGACACCGCCGCGGCCGCGCAGCGAAGAATCTTCATGGTGTGATATCCCCGAGGCTCAGGAATACGCGTGTGCCTTCGCCGCTGCCGAAGCCGACGTCGACTCTGGCCGCGGTAGCCCAGCCCTTCATGACGCTGAGGCTGAATCCGAAATCGCGCCTCAGGTCAGCGAGATCGAGATCGCTGCGCCTGGGGGCGACTTTGCCCGCGTCCGCAAACAGAGTGGCATCGATCGGACCCCAGACCGGCAGGCGATACTCGGCCTGGAGCAGCAACAGGTTGCGATCCCGGAATCGGAGATCGCGGTAGCCGCGGAGTGTGCCCTGGGTGCCGTCCGAACCGATACGCGTATCATGAACGCTGCGCAGCTCTGATTTTCCGCCAAGAGTACGCTGCAGGTAAAAAGGAACTTGCTGTCCGGCGTCGGTAATGGAGGTTGACGCCCAACCGCTGAGAGTCAGGCGATGGTGCGCGCCAAAACCGGCGAAAGTCTGCTGCGCCTCGAGGTCTACTCGTCTGAAGTTGTAGAGCTCGGCGTCCTGATGATCGTAGATCGCGTAAGTCAGCCGGGACTTCGTTCCCTGGTAAAAGCCGTCGCCGGGCGCCGCCGGCAGCTGAATGTCGATGGATCCCTGATAGCGGCCAAACCGGCTGCTGGTAAACAGACCGGGCGCTTCGGCAGGCGTGAAGCGCTGGTCGATGGTTGGTAATCGCTTTCCAGGGGCTTCGCGAGGCCACATTTCTTCGACCCGGACGCCGAGAGCCAGCCACGGAGCGACCCGAAATTTTCCATGGGCACCTGCCAGGGGATCCTTCAACGAGAACGAGGTGCGATTGAACAAGTTGCTCGCCGGCCCAGGCCCGAAGTAATCGAGCCGCTGCATGTCTCGATACCGCCCGTACCCCTCGAATTCCGCGCGACGGCCGTGATACCCCAGTACCGCTTCCGCCAGCTGATAATTCTTCAGCGTCCACAGGCCCCTGACGTCGAACTCCCAGGGCCCGTGAGTCGGTGCGGTATAGCCGACCCCCGCTCCCCAGCCGCCGCCGGGCGCACCAGTGCCGATCACCGGATGAAGGGGCCGTCCGAAGATGGAATGGATCCGGATGATGGTCCGCTCGATCTTCGCGAACAGCCTGGTATTCGGCGTGACGGGCAGCTCCGCCGCTGGCTCCTGACCGCCGAGAGCGCCCGCGGCAAGCATCATCGCTCCTGTCACCCGAGCCGGATACCGGAGCTTCATCAGCTTCATCGTTCGTTTGCCATCACGGCAGACGGATCCAGGAAACGGTGAGACCGAACTGAACACCAGTCGCTCCGCGAAACATTCGCTGGAAACCGAGGTGTACATCGAGACCGCGGAATCCCAGCTGCTGCAACCCGAGGCCGAAGCCGAGGAAATAGCTGCGCTGCGGCGTGGTATCGCCCGCGGAGCAGTCCAGGTCCCACACCGCGCCAGGGGTCAGGAAGGCGACAAGATGCAGCCGCTCCAGCATCGCGATCGAGAGAGGTACGCCGACATCGATGGTGCAGGCGTTCTGGTTTTCCATGATGTCGGGGGCGAAGCCGAAGCCGACCTCGGTTCCCAGTGTGCTCGTCGCTCCATCGTCGCCCAGCAGGCCGGCGACGGTCGGCCCGCCCGTGATCAGATTGAAGCGTGCACGCGCGCCGTAAAAGGTGTGACCGCAATCCCCGGTCGTAGACTGGCAGTTCTGTCGCCATTGGTAACCAGCCGTGGCTCCAAAGATCGATCCGCCGCGAACCTGGTAATCGATTCCGCCTGCGACGGCGAGCAGATCCTCCGGGCCCCGCTCGCGGCGCTGGCCAACCTGGAGACGGGCTCCCCAGTAGTTGTAATCGCGGCTGGCTGGCATCGGGAGCGCGACGGGAGGGAGTGCGCCGATGGGCGTCGCCTCAGCAGCGAGTATGGGAAGGGCTGTCACCTGTCCGGGCAGCAACCGTGGCAGGCTGACGGCGACGGCGCAGAATACGAAGGACCTGAGCGTCATCGGGGCTCCAGCCAGCGTGAGTAGACGAGCGCGCCCGTGCTCCGCCCGGGATACCGGAAGACGCGGAGCAAAACACCCTTGCCCTTCATTATGTCGAGACGCATGAAGCCGGCGCTCCGCGCACTCACGTAATAGCTCTCTCTCATCCGCACCGCGCACGACACCTTGGACGGCGCGCCGGCGCCGCTTACCAGCAGATAGTCGACCTCCTCTCCTCCGCGCAGGACCTGAAGGCTGTGGTCGTGGCCGGCGACGAACGCGATCGGCGGCCGACCCGCGAACGCGGCGCGAAGAGAGTCGCGCATCGTCCGGTTCGCCGTCGACATGATGTCCTGGCTCCGCCCGCCAAAGCGCCGAAACGGGCCGGTCACGCCACAGTAGCTCCCGTGCTCGCCGCCGGTGATCAGAGGGTGATGAGCGCCTACCACGACTATCCGTCTGTCGCCCGGAGGGCGAACCTGGGCGCGCAGCTCGGATGTGACGGTCGCAACCGTGTTTGTCGGACAGTTGGACACGGAGTCCCGGACGATGAAGCTGTGAAGCCACCACTGAGTGTCGAGAGACACGAGGCGGAGGCGGCCAACATCAAGCGAGACCGGTCCGGGGCAGCCGTTACTTGGGAGCAGCCTTACGTTCCTGCCCCGCGCCGCTGACGCGATGAACTGCTCCTGCAACCGGATGGAGTAAAGCCCGAATGGACCGGAATTGTCCCAGTCGTGATTGCCGGGGACGAAAATCCCCTGGGCGCCGGGAGGCACCGCTCTGATCTGAGCTTCGAGTCTCCGGCGCGCGTCCGCCCATTCAGCGGCGCCTTCACGGGGAATACCGGCCGGATAGACGTTGTCGCCCAGAAAGAAGATGATCGACCGCTCGGGCGCGGCGGCCGCCTGTGCCGTAAGCGAGTCCAGCGGGGGGCCGACCTGTCGGGGATCAGGCTCGCCCGCGTCCCCGATCAGGAACAGCGTAGTCTCGATGTCGTCGGGCGCAAGCTCGTAAAGCTCGACCTGGTGCCGGCACGAAGTCAGTGCCGCGAACACGAGCAGGCTGAGACCTGCACGCCACAGCACGCGGGCTCTCACGAGCGTCAGCGGCGCCAACCGCTCAAAGTGAAATCGGGTCAAGATCCCTCGGGGCAGCTTCGGGAAAGTTGTGCGGCAGCTCGCCGTCCGAACGAAGGTCCGGGCGAGGTACAGTGGTGTAAAATGCGGGACAGCACTCATTCCCGCGACCCTCCCGAACGTTTCAACAGCAAGCGGGCGCGGTATTTAGCACATTTCACCCGCTTAATAGCGGGCGTCCATTTTGCATTGGAGGGGGCTATGCCCTTCTTTCGTAGGTTCGTCGATCTCTTCTCCCTGGGGTCGGACACACCGATTCTGCGGCTCGTGGCGTACTACATCGGGCTTGGAGTCGTGATCTTTGCGCTTGCCTACTTCTTTCCCGAATCTGAGCGGCTGATCCTCGGCCGGGGTGCGGCGGCGCCTGTTACGACGCCGATTGTCCTTCAGGATGGTATGAACGCGACACCCGAGACTGCGACAAGCCTCGGCACCGGATCGCTGCTGGAGCTGGCCGTCACCACCACCCTCGTGCTGCTCGGCACCATCGTGCTGATGCTGCCGGTGTCCTGGGTTTACATGTCCGCGAGGCACGTTCCCGGACACAGCCAGGCGGTCGTTCAGACGCTGATCATTCTCCCGCTCGTCGTAGCGGGCATCGTGCTCATCGTTCGTGACAGCCTCGCGCTGGCGTTCAGCCTCGCCGGCGTCGTCGCCGCTGTACGCTTCCGCACGAATCTGCGCGACACAAGGGACGTGGTGTTCATCTTTCTCGCCATCGCCGTCGGCTTCGCTTCAGGAGTGCAGACTCTCGCCGTCGGCGCGGTGCTCACGATCGCATTCAACTTCGTGCTGCTGCTCACCTGGCGGTACGATTACGGCCGGAACGTGCTGACTCCCACCGCCGCGTCGCAGTGGGCGGGTCCGCTCAGCAGCCTCGCCAACACCGGCGAGCACGACGCGGTGCCCGATCGCGATCTCATGCTTTCCCTCAGTCCGCAGACCGCGGACAAGCTCGCCGAGCGGTTCGAGCGGGTGAGCGACGTGCTGGGCAAGCGCAAGAAGAAACCGAGATTCACGTCCGTCCTCACGGTCACGACCAATGAGGTTGCCGAAGCGCAGGAGCGCATCGAGAAGGTGCTCGAAGAAACGGCGAAGCGCTGGAAGCTGGATGAGGTCGTGACGAACACCGGAAGGCCTTCGGAGATCTACTACATCCTGAGGCCGAGAAAATCCGTCAGCAGGGACGAGCTGCTCACGGCAATTCGCGACGTCGCTGGGGACAAGATCGAGCACGCAGACCTGGAGAGCCGGGAGATCAGCGACGACGAGGTAAGCATCTCCGCATGATCCGGCTTGGCGGCATGGCGGCGCCCTGCGCCCTCTTCATCCTTTCAGCCTGCCGCGGCAGCGATTTGAGCGAGGCGGAGGCGAAGGCGCTGTCGGACCGAGAGCGGCGCCTGGCCGAAAGGCTTGCTTCCCCCGACAGCGACACGATCCCGCTCGCGCGCTGGGTCCTTCCACGGCAGCTCCTCGAGATATCCGGCATCGCCGTCACGGCGGATGGGAGGCTGCTGGCTCACAACGACGAGCAGTCCATCGTTTACGTGATCGACCCGCGTCGCGGCGTCGTCCTCAAGCATTTCACCGTCGGCAGGAAACCGATGCGCGGGGATTTCGAAGGCATCTCCGTTTCGGGATCCGAGATCTTCATGCTCGTGAGCGATGGCAGGATCTATCGGTTTCGTGAAGGCGGCGATGGCGACAACGTTCCGTATGCCACCATCGACACGAGGCTTGGCAAGGCGTGCGAGTTCGAGGGGATCGCCGTAGATCCCTCCGGAGTGATACTGCTGTCGTGCAAGAACGTCGCGAAGACGGGACCCAGGAATCAGCTGGTGATCTACCGCTGGGATCCACGGGCCCGGCAGGCTTCCGTTCTCGGGATTCCGTACGCGAGCGCCATCGGTAGCAATGGCTGGAAGGACTTGCACCCGTCCGACCTGGCCGTCGATCCCGCGACGGGGAATTACGTGGTTATCGCGGCTCAGGAGAAGGCGCTGATCGTGGTCACACCTGGCGGCCAGGTGGTACGAAGCGGGCCACTGCCGGAACGAAGCCGTCAGGCCGAGGGAGTGGCTATTTCCAGGGATGGAATCCTGTACGTCAGCGACGAGGGGGGCACTGCCCCGGCGACGATAACCCTTTATCGCTGGCCGCTTCCCGAAGTCGCGGCGGACGCCTATTCGCCTCAGGTGGCTCAGGAGCCTGCGCCATGAGTCGAACCATCGGGCTCCGGATCACTTTCGGCTGGGCGGCGCTTCTCGCCTCGAGCGCTGGCTTCTTCGGGCTGCAAGCTCAGGAACGGCCTCTGGGCGCATCGACGCGCGACACGACTCTCACCGCGGATCCGCGCTTCAGCGCGGGGGGCCTGCATCGCTTTTTCATGGGCGACAACTACCGTGATGAATGGGGTACTCGAATAACCGTTCCGCTGCTCGATCTCAGATCTTTCGCGGGTGGCCTTCGTCCGACGGAGACGGGCGGCGGAATGCAGACGCTCAATCTCCGTTTCGAAGCGGCGAATGGCAGGGAATACGTTTTCCGGCCTGTAAAAAAGGGGCTGGTACTTCCCGAAGTATTTGAAAAGACCGTCATCTGGGATCTGATCGCGGACGCGCGCAGCTCTCTGCATCCGACGTCGCCGCTCCCTGGAAGTCCTATCCTCGCGGCGGCCGGAGTACTTCATCCAACCGCGAGCCTCTTCGTCATGCCCGACGACCCTCTGCTCGGCGAGTTCCGCAGCGTGTTCGCCGGTGCACTGGGCACGGTGGAGGAGCGGCCGGGCACGCCGAAAGAGGGTCGCGGTTTTGCCGGAGCGGTGAAGATCATCGACAGCGAGGATCTTCTGGAGGAGATCAACTCCAGTCCCGAGAACCTGGTCGACGCCCGCGCCCTGCTGACCGCAAGACTGGTCGACATGCTCCTGAATGACAACGACAGACACCCGGACCAGTGGCTCTGGGCCCGCCTGACGGACGCCCCGGACGCACCCTGGGTGCCGATCGCGCGCGACAGGGACAAGGTCCTCCATTCGGTGGAAGGGTTTCTGCCCCGACTGGCACGGATCGCAAAGCCCAGCGTCATCACCTTCGAAGGACGATTCGCGCCGGTCAAAGCGCTGATCAGCGAGACTCTCGAGTTCGACCGGCGTCTTCTTGGCGGACTTGAAAGGACGGTCTGGGATTCTGTCGCGGCGGCGGTCGCACGCAATGTCACCGATCAGGTGATAGACGCAGGTGTCCGGCGGTTGCCCAGGGAGTACTCAGCGTCGTTCGCGGACGTTTCGGCGAAGCTGAAGGCCCGTCGCGACAGCATTCCCGCCCTGGCGCGGCGGTACTACGAGGTCATCGCCGCGGTTGCCGATGTCCACGGTACGGATGCCGACGAGTGGGCGACGGTGCATCGCGCGGGCGACGGCATCGTGGATGTCGCCATTCAGTCGGGAGCCAGGGCGCCGCATTTCCGGCGGCGCTTCAACGCCGGGGAAACGAGTGAGATCCGCATCTACCTGCACGGCGGCAATGACGTCGGGTTGGTGCGCGGCGACGTCGGCTCCAGCATCCCTCTCCGGATCATCGGAGGCAACGGCACCAACAGGCTGATCGATTCGTCACGTGTCCGGGGGCGCAGAAATCCCGCGTACCTCTACGACGCGGGCACGGTGCGAGGAGTGAGGTACGACGGCGACAGTACTGACAAGAGGGAGATCCCCGAGTCGAAGCTTCCTTTCGATCGCCGCCCCTGGTCGGTAGCCTACGGCGACCTCGTTCCTCCGCAGAAGGATCGTGGGACACAGATCGGACTGGCAGGAAGTATCGGAAGCGGCCATGGCCTCGGGATAGTCCCGCGCGTTGGAGTAGCGCGCTACAAATACGGGTTTCGACGCGTGCCCTTTTCGAGCATGATCGGGGCCGATGTCGCGTACTCGACAGCCGTCCAGGGCTTCGACGTCGGGGTCGTGTACGACAAGCGCTTCGAGAGCTCGTCGTTTCACATGCCGGCGGCCGCGAGAATGTCCCAGCTCGAAGTCATCGAGTTCAGGGGCCTGGGCAACGACGTCGCGGAGCTGGAAGGCGATTTCGACGATGTGCGACAGCGCCAGTGGAGCTTCCGGCCGGCGCTTGGCTTTTCTCCGAACAGCCGGAGTGACATTTCCCTCGGACCAATCCTCCGCTACACGAGCACGGACAGTACAGCGAACCGGTTCGTTTCGGAACAGCAGCCGTATGGCTTCGATCGCTTCGCGCAGGCCGGTCTGCAGCTGCAGTTGCACTACGACACTCGCAGGGATGACCACCTGTGGGATATCGAGAAAGGAGCCTCACTGCTCGAGCTGGACAAGGATTATCCGCTTTTCTGGGGCAAGTTCGACCTGAGAGCGAGCGCCTATCCCGGGATGATGGATGTGCAGTCGGCATACGAGAAGCTCGCTGGAACTGCCGCGGTCTACCTGACGGCTCCGTTCCTGACCCGGCCGGTGCTGGCAATGCGCGCCGGCGGCGAAAAGCTTTTCGGAAACTTCCCTTACTTCGATGCCGCTTTCATCGGTGGATCGCGCTCATTGCGCACCGAGCACCGGCAGCGGTTCGCGGGCGATGCTTCGCTCTTCGGTACCGCCGAGCTGCGTGTTCCGATCGCGAACTTCCCGTTCATCCTGCCATGGGATGTCGGAGCGCTGGGTTTCGTCGATGTCGCGCGCGTGTACGTGGACGGCGAATCACCGGGCGGCTGGCACCAGGGCACGGGCGCCGGTATATGGATCGCGCTGGTTCGCCCCGACATAGGATTCACCATAGTACGCACGAACAACCCGGACCGCCGCACGCTGACGAGTATCGGGTTCGCTTTCTAGAATCCGTGCACTCGATCGCGCGCAGGATTCAGCGGCATGCGCGAACGCGGAACCGTTATTCGTCGGGGCTGCTGCTTGTGCTCGCCGGCTGCGATGGTTGCAGCGTCCGTTATGGCCTCGAGCGTACGCCTCCACCCGCCAATGCGCCCGCCGAGGAAATCGCCCTGGCTGGAGCGAAGGTAATGATCGGAGCCGGCGACATCGCTCAGTGCGACGACACCGGGGATGAAGCAACGGCAAGGCTGGTCGACAGCGTGCTCAAGGCGAACGAGGCGGCGAACGTCGAAACGGTCGTGTTCACGCTTGGCGATCATGCCTATCCCGAGGCGTCCGACAGATATTTGCGGGAGTGCTTCTCGCCATCGTGGGGCGACCCCCGGAAAGGAATCATGAAGCTCATTCGCCCATCGGTCGGGAATCACGATTACCAGGCGGATCGTGCCGCTCCGACTTACAGATACTTCGGCGAGCGCATCGGCCCCGCTGGAAAGGGTTATTACAGCTACGATGTCGGCGACTGGCACGTGATCGTTCTGAACAGCGAGCTCGCGGTTGAAGGAACCGGGTTGGAGCGACGCGAACAGCTGGAGTGGCTTCGCCGGGATCTCGCCGATCACCGGCAGCGCTGCACGGTGTCCTACTTTCACAAGCCGCTTTTCACATCGTCCTACCGGGAAGGCGTCCGCGAGATGCAAGCCATCTGGAGAATTCTCTACGATGCGGACGTCGATCTCATCCTTAGTGGTCACGACCATCACTATGAGCGCTTCCTGCCGCAGAACGCGGCTGGCCAGGCTGACTCGGTAAGAGGCATCGTACAGATTCTCGTTGGAACCGGTGGCGCGACCCTGCGCGGTTTCCGGTCGCGCTTCGGCATCCGTGGCCGGGACCTCGAGGGGAATTCGGCGGTGCAGATCCAGGGACATTTCGGGGTGCTGCTCCTCACGCTCGGCAGCAACGGCTACCGCAGCGCGTTTCTCGATACAGAGGGGCGCATCTGGGACCGAAGCGGACGGGAGTGTCATTGACCACCGGCCGCCGCGCGATCGACGCCCTGATGAAGCGACGGGCACTGCTGACACAGGAGATGGGCGAAGGAGGGTCTTTCCCCCGTGACCAGTTATCCAGTCAGCACCTCATCCTGGCGCACGACTTCGAGCAGGCGGCTCGCGCGCTCGAGGAGCCACTCCGGCCAAAGCTGACCACACAGGAGAAATGGCAGCACCGCGGTGACGTGACGGCGGCAATCATGTCGGCGACCGCGTATCTCGAGGATCTCATCAGCGAGCTCTACGTCAACATGCGGAACCTGCCGCGCCCGAAGCTCGTCAAGAAGCTGCGCGCATCGTCCCGGCCGGACGCTTCGAAGATTCTCAACAAGTACCAGCTGGCGCTGTCGGTATCGGACGGCGATCCGTTCGATCAGAGCAGCTCGCCGTACTACGATGCCGACAGTCTCTTTCGCCTGCGCGAGGCGATCGTCAACTATCTGAATTTCCGCCCTGTCGGCCGGCGCGGTCTCCACGGCCGGCTGGACGGTAAATTTCCGCTGAATCCGTACGCGCCACCGGACGGGCGATGGTTCCCGGACCGCTGTCTCGGCGCGGGGTGTGCCAGGTGGGCGGTGTCGACTGCCGAGGTTTTCGGCGACGACTTCCGCCGCCGGATGGGCATCCCCGCACGGCCGCGTATCAACAGCGCACGATAGGAGCAGACATGGCGAATCCAGCAACGACCGAATTGCTCGCGCCCGACCGCATTCGCTCCGCGATCGCCGCCGCAATCGCGTTAGTCACCGCCGGTGGTTGGCTTTACTCGCTGATGCGGCCAGTACAGCGCGCGGCGCTTCCGTATCAGACCGCTATCTGGTGGATCGAGCAGATCGTCGCTGTGGCGCTGGTCGTCGTCTGCATCGGAATCATCATGCGCAGGCGATCGTTCTACAGGCTCGCCGTGTGGCTGACCGGGTACTCGCTGCTGTTCGATCTTCTCCGCTGGCTGCTCGGCTACGCCCAGGGCACCCTGGTGATACCGATCGGCCTCGTGCTGTACGCGCTGTTTCTCTGGAGGCTTCGTCTTGCCCGGCCGGCGATTCCTGCGTCGCCTGCCGTCATCGACTGACAGTACGGGAACGCGAGGTCGTCACGGCATGGCCCATGCGCCAACAGCCTCATCCACCAAAACGGAGGCACCAAATGGCCGACGACAAAAACACGAATCCGCCGAACCTGGATCCCGAGGACGAGGAGAACATCGTCATCGACACCACGTCCACGGAGCCGCTGAGGGAAGCGCAGATCGAGCCTACCGAGTCGGAGAAGCGTAAATTCGAGGCGGAGAATCCCGACCGCGGGAAATTCGTCTCGCCGCGGTTCGGTTCCGCGGGCAGCGGCGGGGCCGAGTACGAGCCTGGTCCCCCTGACAGAGGCCGGGACATCGCCTGACTGTCTCCGAACCCACCGCTCCGAACATCGCGGCAACGTTTCGGGTCCGGAGCGGTATAACCATGGATGCCTGGAATTTTCTGCGGCATCCATGGTCGGAGGGCGGGCGTGAGAGCGCTCACGATCGCGCCACTGCTGGTTGCGCTCTCAGCCGTCGCTGGAGCGAGTGCGCGGGCGCAGGCGCCGAAGCTGGAGGTTCAACCGGCCAAACCCGCTCCGGGTGCGCTCGTCCGCCTGACACTGACCGTCGACTCACTCGCTGATTCCGTCACGGGCGTTCGTGGAACGATGGCGGGCGAGCCGCTCCATTTCGTCGCGGCGGGTGAAGGCGTGTGGCGGGCGCTCGGAGCCGTTCCGGTAGACGGAGAGGATTCACTCTATGCGCGCGTGGTCGTCCGGCGCGCGTCGGGAACGCTGGAAGCGACGCGCACCGCGCTCCCTCTTCGACCCCTGCCGCCACCCAGCGTATCGACGTCGCCACAGCTTGCGGTGTCCCAGCGCTTTACGCGTCCCCTCGACGCGGCGACACAGGCCAGGATCGCGCGGGAAACCGCGCGCGCTCGCGCGGTCGGCCGCCGTGCGCATGAGTCCGCCCCAAGATGGAGTGGCGCTTTTCTCAAGCCGCGAACTTCCCGCGTCACGAGCGAGTTCGGCACTGGACGCGCCTTCAATGGCGCAATCGCGAGCAGACATCTGGGAGTGGATTTCGCCGGCGCTGTGGGCGCGCCGATCAAGGCAGCAAATCGTGGCGTGGTCGCGCTCGTCGACACGTTCTTTCTTGCGGGAAGGGTGGTCTACATCGATCACGGAGGCGGGCTCGTGACCGGCTACTTCCACATGAGCGAGCCGCTCGTGTCGAAGGGCGATACGGTCGCGCGGGGGCAGGTCATCGGCAGGGTCGGATCCACCGGGCGAGTCACGGGACCGCACCTGCACTGGACCGCGCGTTATGGGAAGCTGACGGTGGATCCGCTGGATCTGATCGAGCTGGATACGGATTGGTATCGTCCACACGATCCGGTGGCGTCGCAGAACACCAGAGCGGGGCCGGGGGGATCCAAGTGATGAAGTGGGCAGTTCTGAGTTCAAGTTGTGAGTTGGTTATCAGTTGCCGATCGTGTGACAACCACACCCTCCCTTTTCTGTGGCTTTTCCCGTAGATTTAGCCATGGCAACCTCAACTCGTCCAACGAGTAAGCCCGCCTCTCCGGCCAAACCGGGAAGCGGGCTTTCGCGCATCAAGGGGGCAGACACCTCCGCAGATCCGCGCGGCCGGGTGCGTTCCGACATCGTTCTCACCTTCGATGACGTTCTTCTGACTCCGCGCCATTCAACGGTTCACCCGAAGGACGTCAGCACGGCGTCCTTTTTCACACGTGGGATTCCGCTCAACGTCCCATTCGCCTCCG